>NZ_JBHJSJ010000056.1:0-58542 GCF_042268845.1 Kitasatospora sp. NPDC056273
GAGGCCTTCGTCACCGACGGGCTCGGCGCGCACCTGGTCCGGCCCGACCGCAAGGGCGAGCCTGCCCGATTCGGCAGGCTCGCCCGCGTCCGCCAGGCCCGAGTTTCCTCCGACGACCAGGAGGCGCAGCTCCAGCACGACGCGCTGACCGAAGCGGGTTGCGCCCGGATCTTCACCGACAAGGCCAGCGGGAAGAACACCTACCGCCCAGAACTGTCGGCCGTCCTGGACTACCTCCGCCCCGGCGACACCCTGTGCGTGTGGAAGCTGGACCGCTTCGCCCGCTCGCTCATCGACCTGGTGACGATGGTGGACGCCCTGTCGGCGCGCGGGATCGGCTTCAAGGTCCTGACGGGCGCGCTGGCGAGCATCGACCCGAACACTCCGGACGGGCGGCTCATGCTCCAGGTTGTTGGCGCAATGGCGGAGTTCGAGCGTTCGTTGATCAAGGACCGCACCCGCGCCGGACTGGAGGCGGCCAAGGCTCAGGGGCGAACCGGTGGGCGGCCGTCCGTGATCAGTGAGGACAAGCTGACCATTGCCCGCGCCCGCCGTGCCAGGGGGGAGAGCGTGAGTAGCATCGCGAAAGCCCTCGGGATCAGCCGGGCGACGCTCTACCGGCACCTTGAGGACTCCGCGTCGTAGCCGCTGCGCCCTGTCGTCAGAGCCGTCCGCCCGTTGCGGGTGGGCGGCTCTTTGCCGTCTCGGGAGCTCGGGGCAGGGCGTTGTTGAAGTTCACGACGTGTGGCCGCTGGCGATCCCGGTCCCAGTTCTCCACGCGCACCCTGGGTGTATTGCCGATTTCCTTCCCCCAAGGTGGCCAACTAGCCATTTCTGCAAGAGATTTCGTCTTGATCGCCATAGGGAAGCGGGGTTGCGAAGACACCTCTGGCCGTCGTTAGCAGGTGCTCAAGACACTCAAAGCGAGTCCATGAGGCACGTCAGCACCACGGGTGGTTGGCTTCCCGCAATCTGGCGAGCAGATCCGCCCGCCGGTCGCGTTCCTCTGGCGTCAACGGGGGTTCGCTGAATTCTTCCGGGGAGAGAACGGGTCGGGGCCCAACGGCCCTCCCAGGGGGCCAAGGATGGGCCTTCATCCAGCCGAACGGGTCCACGGGGGCACCATCCTCACAAGGGCCCTCCACGGGCTCCTGTGCTGCCCCCTGAACGTCATCCATCGTCGCGCACCGCCAGGCACTCTCCGTCGTCCACGTGCTGGGAACGCCACTTGGACACCTTGCGCAGGATCGTGGGCATGTCCGAGTACTGCGTCTCCATCCCGTCGAAGAGTTCGCACCCAGGACATTGGCCGGCATCCGGGGCCACCTCGGCCGTGATCGGCAGGATGCGTCCGATCAGCGTCATGCGGCTAACGTCCACCACAGGGCACCGCCACATCCCGGTTCTTCGCCTTCATCGGCCTCCTCCCATTGAGCTGTCACCAAGATCTGACAGTCCCCGGGACGGTGAAACCTCAGGCAAAGGACACTTCAGAACGTCCCTCGCGCGATACAACGTCCCTACAGGAGTCCGGACTTTGCGGGGAGACACGCGAGATGCCGAACGAGAGACTGAAAGCCGTCATGGCGTCAGGTGGTTGGACGTGCGCAGCCCTGGCGGACAAGGCCGGCGTCGACACCAAGTCGGTTGAGCGCTGGGCCAATCAGAATCGGACGCCCCGGTTGGGGACGGCCCGCGTGGCTGCCGAACTGCTGGGAGAAGACATGTTCGCACTCTGGCCGAGCCTGCGGCAGCCGCGTGCCGCGCGGGCGATAAGCCCCGAACTGGTGGCCCTGTACGAGCAGCGGGCCGATCTACCGGTGTCCGTCATCGTGGACTTGCTGGAGAAGGCCGCTGATCGCATCGACGTGCTGGTCTACGCCGCTGTCTTCCTCCACGAAGCCTACCCACGGCTCAACGACCTGCTCCGGGAGCGCGCCGCCGAGAGCTGTGCGGTCCGGATCGCCATCGGCGACCCCGACAGCGAGAACGTGCGGCAGCGCGAGGAGGAGGAGAAGTTCGGTCATGGCATCGAATCCCGGTGCAGGCTCGCCCTCATGCACTACCGGCCGCTCGTCGGCACGCCCGGCATCGAGATCCGCACGCACGGGACCACGCTCTACAACAGCCTCTACCGGGCCGACGACCAGTTGCTGGTGAACGCCCACGTATGGGGCGTGAACGCCTTCGGAGCACCGGTCTGGCACCTTCGTCGAACAGCTGCGGGAACCCTCTTCGACACCTACGCTTCGAGCTTCGATGCGGTGTGGAGCACCGCCCGACCGGTCGAGGAGAGCTGATCCGTGGCACGGACCGAGTACTACGACGATCCCGACGCCCCCAAGCCCAACCGGCTGGTGGTCGCCGCCTCCGCAATCGTGACGGACGAGGCCGGGCGCATCCTGCTCCAGCGACGGGTCGACAACGGCCTGTACGCCCTGCCCGGCGGGACGATGGATCTGGGCGAGTCGCTTCCGGGCACGGCCGTGCGGGAGGTCTTCGAGGAGACCGGCCTGGAAGTCGAGATCACCGGCCTCGTCGGCACGTACACCGACCCGCGCCACGTCATCGCGTACTCGGACGGCGAGGTGAGGCAGCAGTTCAACATCTGCTTCACCGCCCGGGTGACCGGCGGCACGCTGCGCATCTCCGACGAGTCCACCGACCTCCGCTTCGTCCTCCCCGAGGAGATCGCCGATCTGCCGATGCACCACACCCAGCAGCTACGGCTCCGGCACTTCCTTGAGCAGCGGACCGCTCCCCACCTCGGCTAGACCGACAGCCCGAACCTCAGCCGGCGCCAGAGAAGTGCAACTTCATGTGCGCCAGGAAGTCATCCGCGCCCAACTCTTCGGTGGACGAGCCGATGCGAACGAAGAATCTACCGCCATAGGCGATCGGCCGGCCAATAGACTTAGGCCTCATCTCCCAAAGCAGTTTATCGTCACAAAGAACCGGCTTAAAACTCTCTGCGAGCTTATTAGAAAACTCCAAAGCAAGCTTTGATGACCGGATCATGGCCTGCCATTTCCGCCACCATGAATCCACATCATACCCAAGATGCTGGATCTGCTCAGAGGTGCCAATGACGAGCTGCCCAGAAACCTGGAGTGGGTCCAGTCCAAAAACGCGACTAGCCCGATCTGCCGCCGATGGCTTGTCGGCCACACCGATCAGGATAAGACCCTCACTGTTCTTGCTGAAGTTCGCCATAGCCACGGCAGTCTGGAGGATCTTTTCAAATATCTCCACATCCTCTTTCGGCACATCAGAAAGGGAGCAGAAGCCCTGCTTAAGCTCAATCAGGGGATCTTCAGAAACCGGACCCTGAAGGATTCTTTCGATGTAGAGCCTAGAGTTGAGCCGAACCGCGCCCTGAGTAGCCTCCGGATGATAGAAGGCCTCCCTGAGGCGCTTCAGTACATGCGGATACAGCTTCCCTTTTTCCGACGCCCCCCACGCTGTTTCGCGAGTTGAGATTGGCGTCCGCTGATCCCAAAAGCCGCCAAGGACGCTGCGGATCGCCTCATGCGACCTAGGCGCCATTTCAACCTCGAACATCAGCGAGTAAAACGCGTAAAAGATCGCCTGGAAGTGCCAGCGAGCACTCTTCTCGCGATTCCCCAAGGTCGCCATGTAGCAAGCGAGCGAACCATGACCACGCATCAAGTCATCAATTAGTTCGATAACCGACAGGATTCGCTGATGAAGAACTTCGATTTCGATATCAGCCACCGCAGCATTGACCTCATCCAATCTCGCGGCACTGATCTTCTGCGGCAGGCCGTAGGCTATGTTTCGGGCCTGCCAACCGCTTGCAGGCCACGGCCGCACCACGGCATCCAGCACGAGGTCCAGAATTACCTCCTCGTCGACAGAAGACCTGATCTCCTCTTGTGTCACGATGCCATGACGCACCCAGAAAACTTCCTCGATTGAGAGGCCGCCCTCTACACCTCTTCGAGAGGTACTCAGCTTCTCCATCTCGTCAAGGGAGATCGATTCAGAGAACGTTCCGTCCCCCCGAATTGACGCACTAGCCCGGCGGACGAGATCCGCAAGCGGGCCGACAGCACCCGCCTGTCGAACTTCCTGAGGGCTTAGCTGGCGACCACCACTGTTAATTCGACGGAATATCTCATTAACGGCAGGTGTGGCGGAGTCCAGGTACACAGCGACCGGGATCTGATATTTTGCTATACCCAGCGACAAGGCCCTGGACATCTTGACATCGCCAGGGGAAATCATACCCATGTCAAGGCGCGCCTTGGCCTCTTCTACGACATCCAGGTCAAAGTACTCGCCATTGTACGAGAACTGGTTTTCCACGAAGGAAAAGAAGGCGTTCAAACGCTGAAGGCCGTCAATGATCTCATAGGTATCCGCGCCGCCCTTCTTGCGCTGAGCAAGAAGGATCATCGAGATTGGCAGTCCATTGACCACCGAGTCGATCAATTTGACCTTTTCATCGACACTCCACACCAGCTTTCGCTGATAGCTTCGATTAACAGCCAGGCCCTGATTGCAATAGAGACTGTATAGCGCCTGAAGACTCTGCGCCTGTACGGAAAACTCGGAACCCTCCACGATGGTCAGCCTATACCTGCGCCACACTGCCAGTGCGATATTTTTCCAAGGGGGCTGCCTGCCGCCGGCACTTCCAGCGAGGTAGATCCGGCGCTAAGCGCAAATCAATAAATGGGCGAAATATCAGCATTAGTACATATCGCCTACTGGCAACGACGGCCTTCGCATTCGCCGGCCGTGGTTGTAAGACGCACCACCGACGTCCGTCCGCTGTCGCGACCTGGACGAGACGGCCCTCCAGCTCGCGAACGGACAACACCCGTCCGGAACACGGACGGCCATGGTGGGGTTTGATTGGGGCATGGCTTCTCGTGCACGTGTCCGCGCCCCCGAACTGGTAGGCGCTGGTGGATGGCTCAACACAGGCGGCAAGGAACTCAAGCTTGCCGACCTGCGAGGTAAGTGTGTCGTACTAGACTTCTGGACCTTCTGCTGCATCAACTGCCTGCACGTCCTGGACGAGCTGCGGGAGCTGGAGGAGGCGCACCGCGACACCGTGGTGATCGTCGGGGTGCACTCGCCGAAGTTCGTGCACGAGGCCGACCACCAGGCCGTGGTCGACGCCGTCGCCCGCTACGAGGTGCACCACCCGGTGCTGGACGACCCGGCGCTGGCCACCTGGAAGCAGTACGCCGTCCGGGCCTGGCCGACGCTGGTGGTGATCGACCCGGAGGGCTACGTGGTCGCCCAGCACGCCGGCGAGGGGCATGCCCACGCGCTCGCCCGGCTGGTCGAGGAGCTGGAGGCCGAGCACGCCGCGAAGGGCACGCTGCGCCGCGGCGACGGCCCGTACGTGGCGCCGGAGCCGACCGCGGGGAGCCTGAAGTTCCCCGGCAAGGCGGTCCGGCTGCCGAACGGCCACTTCCTGGTCGCCGACTCCGGCCACCACTCGCTGGTCGAGCTGGCCGAGGACGGCGAGACGGTGGTGCGCCGGATCGGCGACGGGCAGCGCGGGCTGGTGGACGGCGACGGCTCGGACGGCGAGGGCCCGCGGTTCAGCGAGCCGCAGGGCCTCGCGCTGCTGCCGGAGGGCTCGGCGTACGACGTGGTCGTCGCCGACACCGTCAACCACGCCCTGCGCGGCGTGCGCCTCGCCGACGGCCTGGTGACCACCCTGGCCGGCACCGGCCGCCAGTGGTGGCAGGGCTCGGCCACCGAGGGCCCGGCCCGCGAGGTGGACCTCTCCTCGCCGTGGGACGTCGCCTGGTTCGACGGCCGGGTGTGGATCGCGATGGCCGGCGTGCACCAGCTGTGGTCGTTCGACCCGGCCGCCGGCACGGTCGCGGTCGCGGCCGGCACCACCAACGAGGGCCTGGTGGACGGGCCCGCCGCCGAGGCCTGGTTCGCCCAGCCGTCCGGCCTCGCGGTCTCCGCGGACGGCGAGCGGCTCTGGGTCGCCGACTCCGAGACCTCCGCGCTGCGCTGGGTTTCACGTGAAACAGGGGCGGTCCGGACCGCCGTCGGCACCGGCCTGTTCGACTTCGGCCACCGCGACGGCGCGGCCGACCAGGCGCTGTTCCAGCACCCGCTGGGCGTCACCGTGCTGCCGGACGGCTCGGTGGCCGTCGCCGACACCTACAACCACGCGCTGCGCCGCTACGACCCGGCCAGCGGTGAGGTCAGCACGCTGGCCACCGACCTGCGCGAGCCCTCCGGGGCGGTGCTGGTGGACGGCGACATCGTGGTGGTCGAGTCGGCCCGGCACCGGCTGACCAGGCTGCGGCTGCCGGAGGAGGCGGTGCGGGTCGAGTCGGTGGCGCACCGCACCCGGCGCGCGGCCACCGAGGTCGCCCCGGGCGCCCTCCGGCTGGACGTGGTCTTCGAGGCGCCGAACGGCCAGAAGCTGGACGAGCGCTACGGCCCGTCCACCCGGCTGCTGGTCAGCTCGACCCCGCCCGAGCTGCTGGTCTCCGGCGCGGGCGCGGACACCGACCTCTCCCGTGAGCTGGTGCTCTCCGCCGAGGTCGCCGAGGGCGTGCTGCACGTCTCGGCGATGGCCGCCTCCTGCGACGACGACCCGGAGATCGAGTACCCGGCCTGCCACGTGCACCAGCAGGACTGGGGCGTGCCGGTGAAGCTGGTCGCCGACGGCGCCCGCCGCCTCCCGCTGGTCCTGGCCGGGATGGAGTAACCCGGAACGACCCGCACCCGAACAACGCGGAAGGGGCCCGGCGGACGACCGCCGGGCCCCTTCCGCGTCCGCCGTCAGCCCTCCAGGAAGGCCTTGAGCGCGCTCGCCAGCAGGTACGGGTCCTCCGCGCCGCACAGCTCGCGCGCCGAGTGCATGGAGAGCGCCGCGATGCCGCAGTCCACCGTCTTGATGCCCAGCCGCGCCGCCGTGATCGGGCCGATCGTCGTACCGCAGGGCATGGCGTTGTTGGAGACGAAGGTCTGCCACGGCACGCCCGCCTTCTCGCAGGCGGCCGCGAACACCGCCCGCCCGACGCCGTCGGTCGCGTAGCGGTTGTTGACGTTGACCTTGAGGATCGGCCCGCCGTTCGGCATCGGGTGGTGGCCCGGCTCGTGCCGCTCGCTGTAGTTCGGGTGGACGGCGTGGCCCATGTCCGAGGAGAGGCAGACGGTGCCGGCGAGGGCCCGGGCGCGGTCCTCGGTGGTGCCGCCGCGCGCGTGGACCGTCCGGTCCAGCACGGTGCCGAGCAGCGGGCTCTGCGCGCCGGTGTCGGACTCGCTGCCGGTCTCCTCGTGGTCGAAGGCGGCCAGCACCGGGATGTACGGCAGGCTGGCGGCGCCCTCGGCGGTGGCGACGGCTGCGAGCGCGGCGGTGGCCGCGTGCACCGAGAGCAGGTTGTCCAGGCGCGGGGCGGCCAGCAGTTCGCGGTCGCGGCCCAGGTAGGAGGCGGGCTGGACGTCGTGGGTCATGAGGTCCCAGCCGACCACGTCGGCGGCGTCCAGACCGGCCCGCTGGGCGACGTAGGAGATCAGCGCGCCCTCGTCGACCGGGCCGAGGCCCCAGATCGGGGTGAGGTGGCGCTGCTTGTCGAGCTTCATGCCCTCGTTGACCTGGCGGTCCAGGTGGATGGCGAGCTGCGGCACGCGCAGCAGCGGCTCGTCCAGCTGGACCAGCCGGGCGGTGCCGTCCTTGAGCGCGAGCCGGCCGGAGAGGCCGAGGTCGCGGTCCAGCCAGGTGTTCAGCGGGACGCCGCCGTAGATCTCCACGGCGACCTGCCGCCAGCCCTCCGAGCCGGTGTCCGGCACGGGCTTGACCCGCAGGTTGGGCGAGTCGGTGTGGGTGCCGACGATCCGGAACGGCGTCTCGGGGCCCGCCCCCTCCGGCAGGTACCAGGCGATCAGCGCGCCCCCGCGGATCAGGTAGCGCCCGCCGGCCGCGTCGTCCCACGCGTCCGTCTCGGCGACCTGCCGGAAGCCCGCCTTCTCCAGCCGCTCCGCGGCGCTCGCCACCGCGTGGTACGGGGAGGGTGAGGTGCCGAGGAACGCGATCAGGTCGTCGCTGTGCGTCCGGTCGAAGAATGCCTGGCGGGCGGCGGTCGACATGCTGCTCCTGGGTCGAGTGAGGGCCGAAGCCGGATGGGGAGTCGGCTTCGCACCTGAGCATATGCCCGTACACGGACAGGGCATTCGGAACACCTGGTTCGGTGCACGACCCGGACACGACCGTGAACCGCCGCGCACGGTCGGAGCTTTCCGCCGCCGGACGCCCGCCCGGACGCACACCCGGACCACGGCCCCGGACGCACGCCCCGGCCACGGTCCCGGACGCACCGAAGGGCCCGGTGGCAGCCGGGCCCTTCGGTGCGAGGGTGTGTCAGGCGGTTCGAGGGGTGCGCGGGCCCGGAAGGGCCCGGCGGTCCCGGACGGGCCTAGAAGGCCTCCTCCGCCAGGTCCATGATCTCGTTGTCGATGCCCTCGGCGATCAGGCGCTGCGGGGTGACGGTCGGCAGGACGTTCTTGGCGAAGAAGCGGGCCGCCGCGACCTTGCCCTGGTAGAACGGGACGTCCTTCTCGGAGGCGCCGGCCTCCAGCTTGGCCAGGGCCACCACGGCCTGGCGCAGCAGCAGCCAGCCGACCACGACGTCGCCGGAGACCATCAGCAGGCGGGTGGTGTTCAGGCCCACCTTGTACATGTTCTTGACGTCCTGCTCGACCGAGGTCAGGTCGGCGATCAGCTTGCCGACGATGGCCGCCAGGTCCTCGGCGGCCTTGCCGAGCAGCTTGCGCTCGGCGGCCAGGGCGTCGCCGCCGGCGGCCGAGTCGACGAACTTCTGGATCTGCTCGGACAGCGCGGTCAGCGCCTGGCCGCCGTCCTTGACGATCTTGCGGAAGAAGAAGTCCTGGCCCTGGATCGCCGTGGTGCCCTCGTACAGGGTGTCGATCTTGGCGTCCCGGATGTACTGCTCGATCGGGTACTCCTGGAGGTACCCGGAGCCGCCGAAGGTCTGCAGCGACTGGGCGAGCTGCTCGTAGGACTTCTCCGAGCCGTAGCCCTTGACGATCGGCAGCAGCAGGTCGTTGAGGCGCTCGGCGGCCTCGTCGTGCTCGCCGCGCAGCTTGGCGGCCATCATGTCGTCCTGGGTGGACGCGGTGAACAGCACCAGCGCGCGCATGCCCTCGGCGTAGGCCTTCTGGGTCAGCAGCGAGCGGCGCACGTCCGGGTGGTGGGTGATGGTGACGCGCGGGGCGGTCTTGTCCAGGAACTGCGAGATGTCGGCGCCCTGCACGCGCTCCTTGGCGTACTCCAGGGCGTTCAGGTAGCCGGTGGAGAGGGTGGCGATGGCCTTCGTGCCGACCATCATCCGGGCGAACTCGATGATCTTGAACATCTGGCGGATGCCGTCGACCTTGTCGCCGAGCAGCCAGCCCTTGGCCGGGTGCTTGGCGCCGAAGGTCATCTCGCAGGTGTTCGAGGCCTTGAGGCCCATCTTGTGCTCGACGTTGGTGGCGTAGACGCCGTTGCGCTCGCCCAGCTCGCCGGTCTCCCAGTCGAAGTCGAACTTGGGGACGATGAACAGGCCCAGGCCCTTGGTGCCCGGCTTGCCGCCCTCGGGGCGGGCCAGCACCATGTGGATGATGTTCTCGGACATGTCGTGCTCGCCCGAGGTGATGAAGCGCTTGACGCCCTCGATGTGCCAGGAGCCGTCCTCCTGCTGGATCGCCTTGGTGCGGCCGGCGCCCACGTCGGAGCCCGCGTCGGGCTCGGTGAGGACCATGGTGGAGCCCCACAGGCGGTCGGTCATCCGCTTGGCGACCTCGAGCTGCTCCTCGGTGCCCTCCTCGGCGATGACGCCGGCGAAGGCCGGGCCGGAGGAGTACATCCAGATGGCCGGGTTGGAGCCCAGGATCTGCTCGGCGAAGGCCCAGATCAGCGAGTTCGGGGTGACCTGGCCGCCGATCGACTCCGGGATGCCCAGGCGCCACCACTCGGCGTCCATGAAGGTCTGGTAGCTCTTCTTGAAGGTGGCCGGGATCGGCGCGGTGCTGGTCTCCGGGTCGAAGACCGGCGGGTTGCGGTCGGTGTCGGCGTAGGACGCCGCGAGGTCGTTCTCGGCGAGGCGCGCGATCTCGCTGAGGATGTTCTTCGCGGTCTCGACGTCCATGTCCGCGAACGGTCCGGTGCCGTACACCTGCTCGCGGCCGAACACCTCGAAGAGGTTGAACTCCACGTCCCGCAGGTTGGACTTGTAGTGACCCATGGCCGTTATCTCCGGTTCGTCGCTTCCGGGAGACCGCCGCGTTCCGGCGTCCCGTACCCACCAGTAGGCATCATGATGCTACCCAGCGGTAACTTGGGCAAGCCCCCGCCGGCGAATCCGCTATGAACGTGGTCACGTCCCACAGCCGACGCGGCCACTCCTTGTCAGGATCGGTGCCAGCGGAGAGGGGTGCGCTCCCGCTAGCCTGTCCGTGTGTACGGATATGACCAGAACACATACCCGGGCGACCCCTACCAGCAGCAGGCGGGACCGCAGCAGGGCATGAACGGCATGCCCGGACCCGACGCCTACGGCGGGCAGTCGCAGGCCCCCCAGCAGTCCCTGTACCCCGAACCCTCGCCGCCCTCACTCGCGGACGCCGTCCGGGCCTTCACCACCGGCTCGATGGCGGTCGAGGACTTCCAGGCGATCTTCATCACCTCGAAGGTGCACTGCCCCCGCGGCGACCGCCCCGGCTTCCTGGCGCTGCACAACACCCCGACGCCGGTGATCCCGATGTTCAGCTCGCTGAAGGAGCTGCGCCGCTACGCCGGCAAGGACTCCAAGCACTTCACCGTCACCGGCGCCGAGGTCCTGGACCTGCTGCCGACCGGCTACGGCTTCGCGCTGGACATGGAGGGCGAGCACCGGATGGTGTTCGACGCCAAGGCCGTCGAGCAGATGGTCGACTTCACGATGCGCCGGATGTACGGCTGACCCATGCTGGACGAGGAGCCCCGCGCTCCTCTGTCACTACATAGTTCAACTTTCAACTTGCTTGTTGTTGAGGATTGAACTAACCTCATGGATGTAGGCCAGACACCCCCCGAAGGAGGCCGACATGCCCGCCGTGACCGTCGACAACCCGCTGACCCTCCCGCGCGTCACCACGCCGGACCCCGCCGTCACGAGCGCACGGCCGGTCCTCACCGTGGCGACCGCCCCCGAGGGCTACGAGGGCGAGGGCTTCCCCGTCCGCCGCGCCTTCGCCAGGATCAACCAGAAGTACCTCGACCCGTTCATCATGATGGACCAGATGGGCGAGGTGGACTACGCGGCCGGCGAGCCCAAGGGCACCCCCTGGCACCCGCACCGCGGCTTCGAGACCGTCACGTACATCATCGACGGAACGTTCATCCACCGGGACTCGCACGGCGGTGGCGGCACCATCACCGACGGCGACACCCAGTGGATGACGGCCGGCTCCGGCCTGCTGCACATCGAGACCCCGCCGGAGTCCCTGGTGCAGTCCGGCGGCCTGTTCCACGGCCTCCAGCTGTGGGTCAACCTGCCCGCCTCGGACAAGATGATCACCCCGAAGTACCAGGACATCCGCGGCGGCAGCGTCAAGCTGCTCAGCACCGAGGACGGCGGCGCGCTCCTGCGCGTCATCGCCGGCGAGCTGGACGGCCACCAGGGCCCGGGCACCACCTTCACCCCGATCACCATGATCCACGCCTCGATCAACCCCGGCGCCCAGATCACCCTGCCCTGGCGCGCCGACTTCAACGCCCTCGCCTACGGCCTCGCCGGCAACGGCTCGGCCGGCACCGAGCACCGCCCCTTCCACCGGGGCCAGGCCGTCGTCTTCGGCGACGGCGACTCCATCACCCTGCGCGCCGACGAGAAGCAGGACTCCCGCGACAACAACTTCGAGGTCGTCCTCCTCGGCGGCCTCCCGATCCGCGAACCCGTCGCCCACTACGGCCCGTTCGTGATGAACAGCCACCGCGAGCTCCAGCAGGCCATGGAGGACTTCCAGGCCGGCCGCCTCGGCACCATCCCCGCCGACGGCCACTGAGCCCGCCCGCTCGCGAGGGCCCGGACCGCACCCGGTCCGGGCCCTCGCGCGTCCACCGCCTACAGCAGCGCGTACAGGGCCGAGGCGTCGTCGTGCGTCTTGCCGCGCGGCCAGCGCTCGCAGCCGGCGTCCGCCCGCTCCACCGCCCGGACCTGGGCGATCAGCTCGCCCGGCCCGGACTCGGCGAGCAGCCGCAGCACGTCGCCCCAACTGCCCAGCCCGAAGCGCTCGGTGTAGCGCGAGGCGCCGTCGGTGAGGGCGGCCAGCGCGTGCAGCCGGTCCAGCCGGACGGAGCCGGTCTCGGCGTGCTCGGCCGCCCGCGGGCTGGCGGCGGCGATCCACGGGCCGTTGCCCCGGTTGCGGGCGGCGCGCACGGCCAGCACGTACTCCAGGTGCAGCGCGGCCCGCTCGGCCGAGCCGGGGACGGTCTCCCAGACCTGCCGGCGCAGCTCCTCGCCGCCGGGGAAGCGCTGGTTGTCCCCGATCACCTTCGGCGGGCCGTCCTTGAACTCCAGCACCAGCAGGGAGTCGCCGAGCACCAGGTACTCCAGCGCCTCGCCGTGCCGCCGGGCCGCGACGACCATCGCGGCGGGGGTGTTCGGGTGGGCCAGGTCGCAGCGGCCGCCGTGCAGCGCGGCCGTCTCCACGATGGCGTCGGCCAGGCAGTCGGCGATCGAGCGGTCCGCCCGGTCGGTGAGCCGGGCGAGCAGGTGAACGCCCAGCCGGCGCACGTACCAGGCCGTCCCGTGCCGGCACCCGGACTCCAGGCCGACCGGCGAGCTCGCGCCGTCCAGCAGGACCAGCGCCTCCGGCGAGGCCACCGCGAAGTCCTCGCTCTCGCGGTCGGGCCGCCGTGCTTCCCCTGCGAGCTGTAGCTGCATCCCGACAGTGTGGCCGCCGCCCCCGGCCCGCGCCCAGACCCGTGCGCCGGTGTGGCGCGGGCCGGGGGCCGGCGCCCGGTGGCAGCCGGGGTGATTCGGCCATACCGTCGGACAGTGACCGGACGATTCGGCCAATCGGAGCGGGTCGGGTTTGGGATCACCTTCGGGTGTCCGGGCGGCCCGCGACTGACGAGGAGCGGAAGATGTTCTGGGAGTTCATCGTGTTGCTGGCCGCCTCGCTCGGCTTCCCGACCGCCGCACTGCTCTTCCTGATCGGCGGCCCGCGCTTCCCCGACGAGCAGCGCGGCCCCGAGAGCCGGGGCGCCGGGGCCGCCCGCCGCCCGTAGGGCCTGCCCGACCGCGGACGCGGGCCGAAGGCAGGCCCCGGGGGTTCCGGAATCCCCTGTGTTCCGGAAACCCCGGGGCTGTGTTTCGGAAGCCCCGGGGCGGACAGGGCCGTTACGGCTTCCAGGCCGGGTCGCGGCCGAGCAGTGCCAGGGCGCGGTCGAACCGGCCGGTGCCGCCGCCGGGTTCGAGCCCCGGGGCGAAGGCCCGGCCGGGCGCCCGGTGTTCCTCGGTGTTCGGGACGGCCTCGGTCACCGTCAGCAGCGCGGTGGCCAGCGCGTCGTCGCCGTCCACCGCGGCGACCAGCGCGTCCTGGGTGCCGAGCGCGGCGGCGACGTCCCAGCCGTGCACCAGGGTGTCCAGCAGGTGGAAGCCCACCGCCTGGGTGAGCGGGAAGGGGCCGCCGTCGCGGATCTCGGCCAGCCAGATCGGCCGGTCCGCGGTGGCCGCCTCCCGGAAGGCCTCGGTGAGGTCGGTCCCGGTGCGCCGGAAGGCGCCCGCCGGGTCGGCGCCGAGCGGGGCGTCCGCGAACAGCGCCAGGTCCGGCCCGGCGCCGCGGGCGGCCGCGGCGAAGCCCTGGTGCTGGCCGACGCAGTGCTCCAGCAGCTTGCGCAGCGTCCACCCCGCGCAGGGGGTGGGCAGGTCGAGCTGGTCCGGCCGTAGGCCGTCCACCACCTGGACGGCCAACTCCATGGCCTGTGCGTGCAGTTCGACGATCCTCATACGACAGCGACCTCCCGGCCGGCAGAGATGAATCCGATCACCTGATCAACAACGGTCGGCTCCGCGATAATCCTGCTGTGGCCCAGGCCCTGAGTGATGGTCAGCTCCAGCCGCTCCCCGTACGCCTCGCGCAGCCGGTACGCCTCGCTCGGCGGGACGACGGTGTCGCCCTCGTCGTGCACGACCAGGACCGGCCCGTCGACCGCCCCGACCCGGCGGGCCGCGTCGAAGCGCTCCCAGCCCCCGGCGTCCCCGCCGAACAGCTCCCGCTCGATCCGCTCCCGCAGCGCCCGCTCGACCTCGGCGTCCAACCCGAGCCCGGCACAGAAGGCGGCCGGGAAGAAGCCCACCCGGGACACCCCGGAGACGGCCGCCAGCCGGCCCGCCCGCAGGCCGTCGGCCAGCGCCCCGAAGGCCGCGCAGACGCCCAGCGAGTGCGCCAGCACGGCCTCGAACGGCCCGTACCGCTCCTGGAGGCTCAGCGCGAGCTCGCGGTACTCCGGCACGCCGGTGGTCCGGCCGCCGGAGTCGCCGTGGCCCGGCGCGTCGAAGGCGACGACGCTCAGCCCGAGCGCCCGCAGCCGGGGCACGTACGGGGCGAACCGGGAGGCCCGGGAGCGCCAGCCGTGCAGCAGCAGGACCGGCCGCTCGCCGCTGCCCCAGCGGTAGCCGACCACCGCCTTGCCGTTCACGGCGAGCCGCTCGGTGGCCGCCCGCCCGTGCACCTCCCGCTCCGACGCGCGCACCCGGCTGCGCCGGACCGGGTGCGTGAACAGCTCGAAGGCGGCCCGCCCGGCCAGGCCGGGGGCGATCCGGGCGGTGGGGTTGAGGGTCGTACGGATCAGTCCGCGGGTCGGGTCCATCGGGTCTCCCTGCTCTCGCGCTCCTTGTCCTGCCTCGTTCGCGGCGAGATATTAGCACGACCGTTCGTGCAGTTTTAGGGTTCTCCGAGGCCGCCCCGGTGCACCCACTACCCTGGGCGGCACGCAGGGCGAGCGGAACAGACGAGCGGAACAGGGGCGCGGACGATGGCCGGAACGACCACGGACGGACGGGTCCTGCGCGGCGAGGAGACCCGCCGCGCGGTGCTGCGCCGCGCCGTCGGGATCGCCTCCGTCGAGGGCCTGGACGCGCTCTCCATCGGCCGCCTCGCCACCGACCTCGGACTCAGCAAGAGCGGCGTCTTCGCCGGCTTCGGCTCCAAGGAGGAGCTGCAGCTGGCCACCGTCCGCGCCGCCCGCCGGATCTTCGCCGACGCCGTCGTCGCCCCGGTCGCCGACACCCCGCCCGGCCTCGCCAGGGCCCGCGCCCTCTGCGAGAGCTGGCTGGCCTACTCCCGCGCCCGGGTGTTCCCCGGCGGCTGCTTCTTCTACGAGGTCACCGCCGAGTTCGACGCCCGCCCCGGCGCCGTCCGGGACGCCCTGGCCGGCTGCGCCCGGGAGTGGTCCGACACCGTCGTCGAGACCCTCGCCGCCGCCCGGGCGGCCGGCGCCCTGCGCCCCGACACCGACCTCGGGGACCTCGCCTTCGCCCTGATCGCCGTCCTGGAGACGGCCAACTCCCAGGCCGTGCTGCACGACGAGGACACCCCGTACGAGCGGGCCGGCCGCCTGCTGCTGCGCCTGCTGCGCGCCGAGGCCGCCGACCCGGCCGACCCGGCGCTCGCCTAACGCTCCGTCAGCACCCTTTCAACGAAGGCTGCTTGGGCCAGCAGAAGCTCGTCCCCGCCGGGCGCGCCGACCACCTGGAGGCCCAGCGGCAGCCCGTCCCCGGTCCGCCCGGCCGGCAGGCTCAGCGCCGGGCGCCCGAGGAAGCTCCACGGCAGCGACATCACCGCGTCCCCCGTGCTGTGCAGGCCCTCCGGCGCCCCGCCGGTCGCCGAGGGCGCCAGCCACAGGTCCACCCCGGCCGCCGCGCCCGCCGCGGCCACCCGCTCGCGCAGCCGCTCCCGGAACCGCAGGGCGGCCTCCCGGTCCTCGGCCGCGACGCCCCGGCCGACCCGGATGCCCGCCGCCGTCTCCGGCCGGTAGAGCCCGCCGAAGCGGGCGAACCAGTCTGCGTGGCCGCGGGCCAGCTCGAAGCGGTTGACCGTCTGCAGCTGCCGGACGACCTCGGCGAAGTCCGGGAACAGCTCGACCCGGCGCACCGTGAGCCCGGCCCGCGCCAGCCGGGCCAGCTGCTCCTCGAAGGCGCGCAGCGCGGCCGGCTCGGCGCACTCCAGGTACGTCCCGTCCGGCACCCCGAGCACGGGCGGCCGGACCTCCCCGGCGCCGATCCGGTCCGGGGAGGGAAGCCGGCCGTCGCCCCGCCAGTCGTCGCAGAGCAGCGGGGCCGCCAGGGCCGCGCCCGCCAGGTCGGCGGTGAAGGTCCCCAGGGTGTCGAGGCTCGGCGCGTTCGGGATCACCCCCGCGATCGGGATCCGCCCGTACGTCGGCCGGAAGCCCACCACCCCGCAGTACGCGGCCGGGCGGATCACCGAGCCGACCGTCTGGGTGCCGATCGCCAGCGGCACCAGCCCGGCCGCGACCGCCGCCGCCGAACCGCTGCTGGAGCCGCCCGGGGTGTGCCCCGGACGGTGCGGATTGCGGGTCGGACCGGGGGCGCTCGCGGCGAACTCGGCGGTCACCGTCTTGCCCGCGACCATCGCCCCCGCCGCCAGCAGCCGGTCCACCACCACGGCCTGCGGCCCGGCCAGCACCCCGGGCGGCAGCGCCGAACCGCCGTGCGTGGGCAGCCCGTCCACGTGCACGATGTCCTTGACGCCCACCGCCACCCCGTACAGCGGCGGCCGCCGGTCGGGCTCCGGGTACCGCGCGGCCAGCCCGCGCGCCCGCGACCGCAGCCGGTCGTACCGCCCGGGCTCCGGCACGAACGCGTGGATCAGCGGGTCCACCCGCTCGACCAGCGCGCACAACCGGTCCACGTACTCGGGGAGTTCCGGCACACCGGCGCGCAGCCCGGCGGCCTCATCGGTCAACGGCGACGGCCGGACGAGGGATTCCTCCATGCCGAGCACGGTAGCGCCGTTTACGGGTGCTCGGCCGCCAGGTACGGCGCCTCGCGCAGGAAGTACGCCCCGCAGGTGTGGCAGCACAGCTCCGGGGTCTTCCCCCAGTCCACCGCCTCCCGCACCCGCGCGGCCGGGTCGAGCTCGCGGCCGCACATCGCCACACTCTCCTCGCCCCGGACCATGTGCCACAGCCGCACCCCGCCGGCCTCGCCGCCGGCGCCGTACTCGGCCCGCATCTGGTGCATCATGCCCCCATCGTCCGACCGCCGCGCGCACCCGGCAACCGGAGCGGAACCGCCGGTCGGCGGCCCGTACGGCCCACCCCCGGCCGGATCACCGCGGACATCCGGAGCGTCTCTCTCCGTAACATCCACGTTGACTGGGCCTACCGCCCGGCCGAGACTTGTCGTGCGTACGCTCCACACTCGGCTACGGGGGGAACCGATGGGCGATGCACAGCTTTTGACGATCGATCATCTTTCGAGAATGCGCGCGGCGGCCGACCGGGTCAGGGGGCTCTCCCAGCGCCGCGCCCAAGTCCTCGAACTCATCGGAACCGACCTGTCCAACCAGGAGATCGCCGCCGAACTGCGGATCGAGGAGCGGACCGTCAAGGCGCACACCGCCGCCCTGTTCGAGCAGCTCGGCGTGTGCTCGCGCATCCAACTGGCCCAGGCGGCCCTGCTGTTCCGGCTGGAGGACTGTACCTGAGGACACTGGTGGACCGTCCGGCCCGGTGCTGAGATGTCCTGGCCCCACTCGGGGCATCGGCAACTACCCTCCGCACCAAGAGAGATGGGACTCACCATGCTCAAGAACCGCATGGGCCGCGTGGCCACCGTGGCGGCCGCCGCCGTCGCCGCGCTGACCCTCGGCACCGGGGCCGCCAACGCCCTCTACGTCAGCGACTACACCACCGCCGCCAACATCCGCAGCGGCCCGTACACCAACTCCTCCATCAACGGCATCGGCTACCCGGGCCACGGCACCAACGACTGGTGCTTCACCAACGGCTCGACCGTCAACGGCTGGTCCTACTGGGACAGCAACACCGACCGGAACACCGGCGTCTGGGGCTACACCCACGAGGACTACATCTCCGGAGCCCGCACGGGCCAGACGACTCGCTGCTGATCCGCCCCACCGCACCACGGCCCTCTTCGCCCCACCGCTAATGGGGCGAAGAGGGCTCCGCCCGAGACTACCGGCCCGCCCACCCGATGAGGTCCACTCGTGAGGTCCCACCGCCGCACCGCCCTGGTCGTCGCCGCCACCGGGCTCGCCCTGCTCACCGGCTGCTCCTCCGGCGGGAGCGCCGCCCCGACCACCGGCGGAACCGGCGGCCAGGCCGCCGCGCCCGCCCTGACCGCGACGCCCACCCCGACGACCGTGGCCGACACCCAGCAGCTCCCGCTGCGGGCCTTCGCGGCGAGCCCCCAGGAGCTGACCGGCATCGCGAAGGCGCAGGGCCTGCTCACCCAGGACTGCATGAAGCGGCTCGGCTTCGCCTCCTGGCAGCCGAACAACGCCGACCTCACCAAGGCCGGCAAGGACGACATGCCCACGCCGTACGGGTTCCTCAACGAGGCGCAGGCCGCCCAGTACGGGTTCCACCAGCCCGGCACCGCCGGAGGAGCCAAGGTCGGCAGCGGCAGTCCGATGAACCCCGCCGAGTTCACCGCGCTGTCCGGGCTGAAGTCCCCCACCGGCGGCGAACCGGCCGGCGGCAGCACCCCGCCCGGCGGCTGCACCGGCGAGGCCGACCGCAAGCTCAAGGGCGACAAGCCGCCCGCCGCCGACGTCTACGGGGACCTCACCGGCCAGTCGATGAACCGCACCAAGGCGGACGCCCGGGTGGTCGCCGCCACCACCGAATGGGCGTCCTGCATGAAGCAGCGGGGCTACGCCTACGGCAACCCCGAGAGCCTCAGCACCGAGTCCTGGGGCCCCACGGTGACCCAGCGGGAGATCGACACCGCCAAGGCCGACGTCGCCTGCACCCGACAGACCAACCTCTCCGGCATCGCCTTCGGCGTCCAGAGCGCCATCCAGAAACAGCTGATCGAGCAGCACGACAACGAGCTGAAGGCCTACCGCGCCGCCATCCAGTCCCAGCTCGACCAGGCGGCGACGGTGCTGCGGGAGCACGGCCAGTGAGCCGCGCCCGGCCCGGCCGCCCGGCGCGGACGGCCGCCGCCGCCCTGGCCTGCGCCGCCATCCTGGCCGCCGCGGGCTGCTCCGGCACCTCCTCGGCCGCCCCGGACCGCACCACCGCCACCGGCCCGAACGGCGAGCGGCTGACCGCGGTCGGGGACGACCTGCGGCAGCCGTACCTCGCCTACTGGGACGAGTGGACGAAGGTCGCCCGGGCCGGCGACGTCGCCGCCGCGCCGCTGGACGCCCACGCCGACGAGCCCAACCTCTCCATCCTTCGCGCCTCGGTGGACCAACTGCGCCAGGAGGGGCAGCACATGAGCGGCGAGGTGAAGCACCGGCTGCTCGGCGTGCGGACCGACGGGGAGGCCCGCCGGCTGTACGACTGCGTCGACCTGAACGCCTGGCGGATCGTGGACGCGGGCACCGGCCAGGAGATCAGCCAGGTCGGCCGACGACCCGAGCAGCTCAGCATCATGACGATGCGTCTGATCGACGGGGTGTGGAAGGTCACGGACATCCAGAACCCGCTGCCGTGCCCCGGGGGCACCGCCGCCCCGCCCCGCAGCAGCTGACCCCCGTCCGAGCGCGAAGCACCGGAAGACGTACCGGAAATGGAAGCCGTGGAAACACCCGAGCCCGAGGCCACCGCAGCGGAACCCGCCACCCCGGCCGGGTCCACCCCGCGTCGACGGCGGCGGCTGATCGTCGTGATCGCCCTGGTCGCGGCGGTCACCGCCGGGGGCGGGATGTGGGCCGCCACCCTGATCCGCTCGCCGGAGCAGGCCGCCGCCGACGCCAAGGCGCCGCCCGCCTCGGTGCTCACGGCACCAGTGGTGCAGCGGGTGCTCTCCAACACCACCGTCCTGCGCGGGGTGTTCACGGCCGGCCAGTCCTTCCCGGTGCAGCCGGGCGCGGTCTCGGCCAGCGCCGGCGGCCCGGGCGGCGGCACCCCGATCGTGACGGCGCTGAAGGTCAACAGCGGGGACGCGGTGGACTCCGGGCAGGTGCTGGCCGAGGTGTCCGGACGGCCGGTGATCGCCCTGCCCGGCTCGACACCCGCCTACCGCGACATGGCACCGGGCGAGTCCGGCGGCGACATCGGCCAACTGCAGGACGTGCTCCGGGACATGGGGTACTACCCGGGCGGCGACGACAAGGGGTACTTCGGGGCCGCCACCAAGGCCGCCGTGGCCAGGCTCTACCAGAAGCTCGGCTACCCGGCGGCCACCACCGGCGACCAGACCGCCACCGCCGTCCGGACCGCCCAGCAGGCCGTGGACCAGGCCAAACAGGCCGTCCGGGACCTGGAGAGCCAGCCCGCCCGCGGCGGCGGCGAGCCGACCGCGGCGGCCACTCCGGCCACCACGGCCCCGGCGGCCGGCAAGAACGGCGCGCCGGCCCCGGGAGCCACCGGGACCGGCGCACCCGCCGGGGGTACCACTGGAGGTGCCGCCGCGCTCGCCCGGGCCCGCGCCGATCTCACCGCCAAGCAGCAGGACCTGGCCCGCGCCCAGGCCAAGGACGGCCCCCAACTGCCCGCCGCCGAGGTGGTCTTCCTGCCCGCACTGCCGGCCCGGGTGGGCGCCGTCGGCGCCAGGGTCGGCGACAAGGTGACGGCCCCGGTCCTCACCCTCACCGCCGGCGGCCTCAACCTGACCGGCCACCTGCTCCCCGGCGACGCCCCGCTGGTCAAGCCCGGCATGGACGTCACCGTGCTGTCCGAGACCACGGGCGTCCAACTCGCCGCCAAGGTCGGCTCGGTGGGCGCGCTCGTCACCCCGGGAAGCCCCGGTGGCGGCGGGGGTGGCGGGGGTGGAGGCGGCGCCGCCAGCGCGGCACCGGCGGCCCCGGGCGCCGGCACCGACCCCTACGTCCCGCTCGTCGTCACCCCCGACGCCCCCTGGGACCCGGCCCTGGAGGGCCAGGACGTCCGGATCACCGTGGTCGCCGCCTCCACCCAGGGCGAGGTGCTCGCCGTACCCTCCTCGGCCATCAGCTCGGGCGTCGACGGCCGGACCTCGGTGTCCGTCGCGGGCACCGACGGCACCCGGCGCACCGTGGAGGTGACGGCGGGCGTCGCCGCGGACGGCTTCGTCGAGGTCAAGCCCGCCGCCGGAGCCGAGCTCAAGCCCGGCGAGCAGGTCGTGGTCGGCCGGTGAGCGGGGCCGGGACAGACCGCGCCGGAGCCGACCGCGACACCCCGGTGATCCGGCTGCGCGGGGCGTTCCGCACCTTCCCCGGCCCACCGCCGGTCACCGCCCTGCACCCCCTCGACCTGGAGGTCGCCCGCGGCGAGTACGCCGCCGTGATCGGCCCCTCGGGCTCCGGCAAGTCGACCTTCCTCAACCTGCTCGGCCTGCTCGACCGGCCCAGCGGCGGCACGTACGAACTCGACGGCATCGACACCGGCGCGCTCTCCGAGGCCCGCCGCACCGCGCTCCGCGGGCGCCGGATCGGCTTCGTCTTCCAGTCCTTCCACCTGCTGCCGTACCGGACCGCACTGGAGAACGTGATGCTCGCCCAGGTCTACAACGGATCGGCCAGGGCGGGCCGGGCCGACGCCGCCCGACGGGTCCTGGACCAGGTCGGCCTCGGCCACCGCGCCGAGGCCCTGCCCTCCAGGATGTCCGGCGGTGAACGCCAACGCGTCGCGGTGGCACGGGCGTTGGTGAACCGGCCGTCGCTCCTGCTGTGCGACGAACCGACCGGGAACCTCGACTCGGCGACGGCCCTGCGGGTCATGGAGCTGTTCGAGGAACTGCACGGGAGCGGCCTGACCCTGCTGGTCATCACCCATGACCGCGAGGTCGCCGAACGGGCCCGGCGGACCATCACCATCCGGGACGGCCGGCTGAGCGCGACCGGGGCGGCGGTCGAACGGTGAGGAGGCGCGCCACGTCCACCGAAGTCCCGCTCTCCCGGCTCGGGTTGACCGACCTGCTGAGCGAGGCGCTGTCCGGCATGGTGCAGCGGCCCGGCCGGTCGGTGCTCACCCTGCTGGGCACCGTCCTCGGCGTCGGCGCCTTCGTCGCCGTCCTCGGGCTCACCTCCAGCGCCACCGGCCAGATCGGCAAGCGCTTCTCGGCGCTGCAGAACACCACGGTCACCCTGGTCGGCCGCGGAGCGGAGGTGGTCCTCGGCAACGGCCAGCGCCGGGCCGCCATGGACTTCCCCGAGGACGCCGACCGCCGGGTGGGCCGGCTCAACGGCGCGGTCGCGGCCGGGGTCTACTGGAGCGCGCCGCTGACCGAGCCGAAGATCTCCACCTCCCCGGTGCCCGGCACCGGCTCCGGCGCCGGGCTCAACGTCCTGGCGCTCTCCCCCGGCGGCTTCGACGCGATCGAGGCCCGGGTCTCCGCCGGCACCGTCTACAACGCCTTCCACAGCGAACGCGGCCTGCGCGTCGCGGTCCTGGGCTCGGCCGCCGCCGGACGGCTCGGCATCAGCCGCCTCGACGCCCACCCCGCGGTGTTCGTCAACGGCGTCGGCTTCACCGTCATCGGCATCATCGACGGCAGCGCCCGGCTGCCCGAGACCGCGCTCGACGTCATGGTGCCCACCACCACCGCGCGGACGCTCTGGGGCAACCCGCCGCCCGGGGAGAACGGCCGGGCCCGGATGGTGGTCCGCACCCGGACCGGCGCGGCCGCCCTGGTCGCCTCCCAGGCCCCGACCGCCCTGCGCCCGGAGGCCCCCAAGGACTTCGAGGCCCTCGCCCCGCCTGACCCGCACACCCTGCGGGACTCCGTCTCCACCGACCTCACCGGGCTGTTCCTGCTGCTGGCCGCCATCTGCCTGGTGATCGGCGCGGTCGGCATCGCCAACACCACGCTGGTCGCCGTCCTGGAGCGCACCGGCGAGATCGGCCTGCGGCGCGCCCTCGGCGCCCGGCCCCGGCACATCGCGGCCCAGTTCCTCACCGAGTCCACCGTGCTCGGCACCCTCGGCGGGCTGATCGGCACCGCGATCGGCGTGGCCGTCGTGGTACTGGTCGCGCTGGCCCGCGACTGGACCGCCCTGCTCCAGCCCTGGACGGTCCTGCCCGCACCCCTGGCCGGCAGCCTGGTGGGCCTACTGGCCGGCCTCTACCCGGCCCTCCGGGCCGCCGCCGTCGAACCGGCCGAAGCCCTGCGCCACTGACCGACCCCGGCTCCCCCGCCGTCCCCTACAACTACGAAGCCGCCCGCAGCAGCGCGTCGTCCTGCCACTTGAGGATCTTGTCGAAGCTGACGATCGCCCCGCGCAGCGGGTGGTTGCGCAGCTGGACGTGGTCGGTGAGGGCGTGGATGAGGAAGAGGCCGCGGCCGGACTCGGCGGTGAGGTCGGGGAGGGTGTCCAGGTCGACCGGGCGCAGGGTGGGGACGCTGGGGCGACAGGGCAGGACGTGGGTGTCGTACGGGTGGCCGTCGCGGCGGGGGCCGTACGCGGCGAGGACGCGGGCCGGGACGGTGGCGCGGCCGCGGCGGGTGCGGCGGGGCGCCCGGCCGGCCGCCGCCGGACGGGCCTGGTCCGGCGCGGGGGTGCGGCGGACGGCGGCAGCGGCCCCGGCGGGGGCGGGGGCCGGCAGGCCGGGGCCCGAGTCGGTGACCTCGATCCGCAGCCGGTCGCCGCAGATCGAGGCGGTGACCTGGAAGCCGTCGTCGGGCCGCCCGGTGGCGCCGTGCTCGACGGCGTTGGCGCAGGCCTCGGTGAGGGCGACGCCGAGGTCGTCCGCGATCTGCGGGTCGACGCCCGCGGTCGCCATCGCACCGAGCAGGATGCGCCGGGCCAGCGGAACGCTGGCCGGGTCGCGCTTGAGGTGCAGAGTCCACCAGATGTCCACGGGAGGTCCCTCCTGGCTGCGGCTCCACATACAACTAGGTATCTCCGGGCGATTCCCCGGCGAACCGTGCCCGGGGGCCGCTACCGCCCGTTCGGCGGATGGACCGGGGGCCGGGGTCTGTGCCGGGCGACGCGTACGCCCCCTCGCACGCGCCGCCGAAAGGGGCATTCGTAGGGATTTCCCACCCTGCCCGTGTCGGCGGCGTACGCAATGAGAGGATGGCCCGGCCATGACTGCCCTCGCCGCCGCCCCGCTCCCGGGCGCCCCCGGACCGGCCCAGCCGGTGGGGTCCGCCGCCTGGGACCTGCGGCTTGCCCGGGCGGTCCCGTTCGCGCTGGTGTGCACCCTGATAGCCGCCGCCGGGCACGCCCTGGCGGGTGGCGGGAACGTGCCGCCAGCCGCGCTGGCGCTGGGCTTCGCCGCGGTGCTGGCGTTCGCGGTGGTCTGCGGCGGGCGGGAGCGTTCGCTGGCGGCCATCGCCGGGGCGCTCGGTGCCGGGCAGCTCGGACTGCACTGCCTCTTCCACGGTTTCAACGGTTTCGGCGGCTCCATGGCCGGCATGCACCACGGGGGCTCCGGTCCGCTGACGGTGCCGCAGGTGGCCGGCCGGCTGATCTGCAACGAGGCCCGCCCCGGCACGCTGCTCGGCCTGCCGGGCAGCCCGTCCCCGGAGCAGCTGGTCTCCTCCGCGGGCCTGGACCCGCACGCGTTCGCCGCCGCGCCCTGGTGGCAGGCCGGGGTCTTCGGCATGACGCCGTCGATGCTGGCCGGGCACCTCGGCGCCGCGCTGGTCGCGGGCTGGTGGCTGCGGCGCGGCGAGGCGGCCCTGTGGCAGCTGCTGCGGGTGGCCGCCACAGCCGCCCGGGAGCACTGGGCGGCGCCGCTGCGTACGGCGTTCGCGCTGGTGGCCGCGTTGCTGCGCGGTCTGTTCGGGACGGCCGGCCCGGCCCGCCGGTTCGGTGCCCGGGGCGGGGAGAGCCCGCTCCCGGCGGGTGCCGTGCTGCGGCACAGCGTGGTGCGGCGCGGCCCGCCGTGCGGGGCCCTCGCGTACTGACCGGCGTTTCCTGGCGGCCCTCGGCCGTCCCGGGTGCCCGGCGTGCGTACCGTCCGGCCGTTCCCCCGACCACGGGGGCGGCCCGAGGCTCCACCCCCGCGTCCCCACCCCCGCGGCCCCCGCGGCACGGCTCCCGTCCGTCGCCGGTTCCGGCTGCCGCCGAGCTCCGATCGGAGACCCGCATCATGCGTTCCCTTCCCGCCCGCCGTCTCGCCGCCGTCGCCCTCACCGCCGCCGCGTCCGTGGTGGCGCTGGCCGGCCCCGCCTTCGCGCACGTCACCGTGAACCCGGGTGCGGCCGCCCAGGGCGGCTACACGGCCGTCGACTTCCGGGTGCCGAACGAGAGCGACACGGCGGGCACGGTGAAGCTGGAGGTCAACCTCCCGCTGGACCACCCGCTGGCCTCGGTCCGGACCCTGCCGCTGCCGGGCTGGACCGCCGCGGTCGAGAAGGCCAAGCTCGACAAGCCGATCAAGGTGCACGGCAACGACGTCACCGAGGCCGTCTCCAAGATCACCTGGACCGCCGACGCCGGCACCAAGATCGCCCCCGGCCAGTTCCAGGAGTTCCGGGTCTCGCTCGGCCCGCTGCCGACCGACACCGACAACCTGGTCTTCAAGACCCTCCAGACCTACGACAACGGCGACATCGCCCGCTGGATCGACGAGACCAAGGACGGCCAGCCCGAGCCGGCCAAGCCCGCGCCCGTCCTGAAGCTCACCAAGGCCGCCGAGGGTGACGGCCACGGCGTCACCGCCTCCCCGGCCGCGGGCGCCCACGGGGGCAGCTCCGACCAGGCCGCCGCCGGCGACGCCAAGTCCAGCGACTCCACCGCCCGCACCCTGGGCGTGGTCGGCATCGTCGTCGGTGTGATCGGCACCGCCGTCGGTGTGCTCGGCCTGCGCCGCAAGAGCGGCAACTCCGCCTCCTGACCCCACGCCGGCGGGGCCCGTACCCGGACCACGGGTACGGGCCCCACCGGTGGCCCACCCCGCACGATCGGAACTCCCATGCCCCGCACCACCCGCCTGGCCGGCGCGGCCGCCCTCGCGCTGGCCGCCGCCCTGACCCTCTCCGCCTGCGGCTCCTCCGGCGGCGGCTCCACCGCCGCCAAGGTCACCCGGCAGAAGGAGGACACCCCGTACCAGGGCACCAAGCTCGCCAAGAACTTCGAGAAGCCGGACCTCCAGCTGACCGACACCGCCGGCCAGCCCTTCGACCTGCGCCAGCAGACCAACGGCAAGGCCACCCTGCTGTTCTTCGGGTACACCAGCTGCCCGGACGTCTGCCCGACCACCATGGGCGACATCGGCGTCGCGATGAAGGCGCTCCCCGCGGAGGAGCGGCAGAAGGTCAACGTCGTCTTCGTCTCCACCGACCCGCAGCGCGACACCCCCCAGGTGCTGCGCACCTGGCTGGACTCGATGGGCAGCGACTTCATAGGCCTCACCGGGGACCTGGCCAAGGTGAAGACCGCCGCCAGGTCGCTCGGCATCATGATCGAGGACCCGGTCGTCAACGCGGACGGCACGGTCACCTCCACCCACGGCGCGCAGGTGCTGGCCTTCCTCCCCTCGGACGACAAGGCGCACGTGCTCTACATGAGCGGCACCGAGGAGAAGACCTACGAGCACGACCTGCCGCTGCTCGCCAAGGGGGTCGCGGCGTGACCCCGGCGCAGACCGGGACCGGCCGCTTCCGCCGCAGCGCCCTGCTCGGCGCCGTCGTCGCCACGGCCCTGGGCGGCGGCGCCATCCTGGCCGCCTGCGGGACGGGCGGCGGCGCGGGCGGCCAGGACGGTGCCGCCGCCGGGCCGGCCCGGCTCAGCGTCGCCGACTCCTACATCCCGCTCCCCCCGGCCGGCGGCATGGCGGCCGGCTACCTGACCGTCCGCAACGACGGCGGCCAGGACCAGCTGCTCAAGGTGAGCAGCCCGGCCGCCGAGTCGGTCACCATGCACCGCTCGAGCGCGTCGACCATGGAGCAGGTGGACAGCCTCGACGTCCCCGCGCACGGCGCGCTGCAGCTCGCCCGGGGCGGCAACCACCTCATGATCATGGGGTGGCAGAAGGCCCCGGTCCTCGGCGACGAGCTGGAGCTGGACCTCACCTTCGCCAAGTCCGGCACCATCTCGGTCAAGGTGCCGGTCAAGGAGCTCACCTACCGCCCCGGCCAGAGTTAAGGGGACCGCCACCATGCAGTCGGCCGGCCTGGAGAAGGCCACCCACCGCCGGATCGCCGGGGTGCTCGGAGTGCTCGGCGCGTTGCTCGCGCTGATGCTCGCGGGCGCCGGGCCGGCCTCCGCGCACGCCACCCTGGATTCCACCGACCCCCGGCAGAACTCGGTGGTCGCCACCGCCCCGCAGGCGGTGACGCTGACCTTCAGCGAGTCCGTCTCGCTCTCCAACGACTCCGTCCGGGTGCTCGACCCGGCCGGCAAGGCCGTGGACACCGGCAACCCGGCGCACGCCGACGGCAAGGGCAACACCGCCCGGGTCGGGCTGCGCGACGGACTCGCCAACGGCACCTACACGGTGGCCTGGCGGGCCGTCTCGGACGACTCCCACCCGGTCGGAGGGGCGTTCACCTTCTCCATCGGCGCGCCCTCGGACACCTCGGTGTCGGCCACCGCGCTCCAGGGCGCCGAGGCCGACGGCCTGGTCGCCGCCCTGTACGGCACCGGGCGCACCGTCGCGTACGCCGCCTTCGCGCTGCTGGTCGGCGTCGCCGCCTTCGTGCTGCTCTGCTGGCCGGCCGGCACCGCCCGGCGCCGGGTGCAGCGGCTGCTGATGACCGGCTGGACGGCGCTGCTGGTCTCCACCGTCGCGGTGCTGATGCTGCGCGGCCCGTACGAGCGCGGCTCCGGGATCGGGCAGGCCTTCGACCTGTCGCTGGTGCGCGCCACGCTGGACGAGCGGATCGGCACCGCGCTGGCCGCCCGGCTGCTGCTGCTCGCGGCGGGCGGGGTGTTCCTGTCGCTGCTGGTCGGGCAGCTGGGGCAGCCGCCGCGGCCGGTCGTGCCGAAGCCGCGGGACGAGGAGGAGGCCGGCTCCGACGGCCTCGCGCGCGGCGCGGCCTCCGAGGACGACGCCGAGGCCGCCGAGCTGCGCGAGCTGGAGCGGCGGGCCGCCGAACGGCCGCAGCGCGAGGCCCGGCTCGGCCTCGGCGTGGCCGGACTGGTGCTGGCCGTCGCCCTCTCGGCGACCTGGGTCGGCGCCGACCACGCCTCGGTGGGCATCCAGGTCTGGCTGGCGCTGCCGCTCGGCATCCTGCACCTGATCGCGATGGCGCTCTGGCTGGGCGGGCTGGCCGCGCTGCTGGTCGCGCTGCGCGAGGGCGTCGGCGCCGAGGTGGTGGACCGCTTCTCGAAGCTCGCCTTCGGCTCGGTGGCCGTCCTGGCCGGGACCGGGATCTACCAGTCCTGGCGGGGCCTGGGCAGCTGGGGCGCGCTGACCGGCACCGAGTACGGGCGGCTGCTGCTGGTGAAGAGCGGCTGCGTGGCCGCGATGCTGGGCGTCGCCTGGATCTCCCGCTCCTGGCTGGCCAGGCTGCGCTCGGCCCCGGCCGAGGCGGTCGAGGTCGCACCGGCCGAGCTGCCGGAGCCGGTCGCCGTGGCGGCGCACAGCGAGGACCCGGCCCGGCAGGCGCAGCTGGAGCGCCAGCGGGCCGCGCTGCGGAGCGCCGGACGCGACCGCGGGCTGACCCCGACCCGGGCCGGGCTGCGCCGCTCGGTGCTGGTCGAGGCGCTGGTCGCGGTGGCGGTGCTGGTGGTCACGACGATGCTCACCAACTCCCCGCCCGGGCGGGTGGCGGGCGAGGTCAAGGCCGGGGCGGCCGCCGCTCCGGCCGCCGGCGGGGCCGCCGCGGCGCCGCAGACCGAGCCGGGCCGCACCGTCGACCTCAAGCTCCCGTACGACACCAAGGGCCGGACGCCGAACGCCAAGGGCACCGCGACCGTCACCCTCAACCCGGCCCGGACCGGGCCGAACGAGGTGAAGCTCGCGCTGGACGGCGCGGACGGGCAGCCGGTGGACGTCCCCGAGGTGGAGCTCGCCTTCACCCTGCCGGACCGCGACCTCGGCCCGCTGCCGGTCGCGCTCACCCCGGAGGGCACCGGCCGCTGGAGCGGCACCGCGCAGCTGCCGCTGGCGGGCACCTGGGTGGTGTCGGTGCAGATCCGCTCCTCCGACATCGACCAGACCACCCCGACCCAGCAGTTCAAGATCGGGTGAGCGGGGTGACCGACATGTCGACGGACCACGCTTCGACGGGCCGCAACCCGGCGGGCCACGGCCCGGCGGACCACGCTTCGGCGGGGCCCGCGGGCTTCACCCGGCGGGCGCTGCTCGGCACCGCCGGGGCCGGGCTGCTGGTCGGGGCCGGCGCGGGCGTCGCCGGGGCGGTCGCCTACGACCGCCCCGACCGGAGCGGCCGGGCCGCGGCCGGCCCGGGCGGCGCGCTGGGCGCGGCCCGGGTGCCGTTCCGCGGCGAGCACCAGGCCGGGATCACCGACCCGCCGCAGGCCAGGGTCCAGCTGGCCGCCTTCGACCTGGCCGAGGGCGTCGGCCGGGACGGGCTGCGCACCCTGCTCCAGCGCTGGACGAAGGCGGCCGACCGGCTGACCGCCGGGGAGCCGTCCGAGGAGTTCGACAACCAGGTCGCGCTGGACGCCGGACCCTGCTCGCTCACCGTCACGGTCGGCTTCGGCGCCACGCTGTTCGACAAGGCCGGGCTGGCCGACCGCCGCCCGCCCGGGCTCGCACCGCTGCCCGCCTTCCCCGGCGACGCGCTCGACCCGGCCCGCGGCGACGGCGACCTGTTCGTCCAGATCGGCGCGGACGACGCCCTGGTCGCGGTGCACGCCCTGCGGGTGCTCCAGCGGCTGGCGGCCGGTACGGCGGCGCTGCGCTGGCAGTCGGCCGGCTTCGCCCGCACCCCCGGCGCCGCCGCCCAGCCGGTGACCGGGCGCAACCTGATGGGCCAGATCGACGGCACCAACAACCCCCGGCCGGACGAGGACGGCTTCGCCGCCAAGGTGTTCTGCGCCGCCGATGGCGACCAGCCGGCCTGGCTGGCCGGCGGCTCGTACCTGGTGTTCCGGCGGATCCGGATGCTGCTGGACAACTGGGAGGCGCTGCCGGTGGACCGGCAGGAGCGGGTGATCGGGCGGCGCAAGTCGGACGGCGCCCCGCTCGGCGCGCCCGCCGGGGCCGGCGAGCGCTCCCCGGTCGACCTCGCAGCGCAGGGCCCGGACGGCACCCTGGCGATCCCCGCCGACGCGCACATCCGGGTCGCCGCCCCGGCGGCCAACGGCGGGGCGGCGATGCTGCGGCGCGGCTTCTCGTACCACGACGGGCTGCTGCCGGACGGCTCACCGGACGCCGGGCTGCTCTTCCTCGCCTTCCAGAACGACCCGGGCAAGGGCTTCACCCCCGTGCAGCGCAAGCTCTCCCGGGGCGACGGCCTCTCCCGCTTCCTGCGGCACGAGGCGAGCGGCCTGTACGCGCTGCCGCCGGGCGCGCCGCCCGGCGGCTACCTCGGCCGGCAGCTGCTGGAGGGGTAGTTCCCCGGACGGTTCCCCGGGGGTCCGACGGCGGACCCCCGGGATCCACCGCCGCGGTCCCGGCCACTGGAACGCTTGGCCGCCGGGGCCGTTGAATCGTTAGGGTGACTGCTTCGGCACACCCTGCCCGCGCAGTACCCCGGAACCCCACGGAGGCGTCATGTCGGCCACCCGCTACACCTACCTCGGACCGGCCGGCACGTTCACCGAGGCGGCCCTGCACACCCTGCCCGAGGCGGCGACCCGGGAGCTGGTGCCGCTGTCCTCGGTGGCGCTGGCGCTGGACGCGGTGCGCGGCGGGGAGGCGGCCGGGGCGTTCGTCCCGATCGAGAACTCGGTGGAGGGCGCGGTCACCGCGACCAACGACGAACTCGCCTCCGGCACACCGCTGATGATCTACCGTGAGGTGCTGCTGCCGATCACCTTCGCGCTGCTGGTGCGGCCGGGCACCGAGCTGTCCGGGATCAAGACGGTGACCAGCCACCCGGTGGCCCAGCCGCAGGTGCGGCGCTGGCTGGCGGCCAATCTGCCGGAGGCGGACTGGGAGTCGGCGGCCTCCAACGCGGACGGCGCCCGGCTGGTCGCCGAGGGCCGCTACGACGGCGCGTTCGCGGGCGAGTTCGCGGCGCCGATCTACGGGCTGGAGCCGCTGGTCAAGGAGATCGCGGACGCGAAGAGCGCGGCCACCCGGTTCGTCCTGGTCGGCCGCCCGGGGCGGGTCTCCTCGCCGACCGGCGCGGACAAGACCTCGATGGTGGTCTGGCTGCCGGACGACCACCCGGGCGCGCTGCTGGAACTGCTCCAGGAGTTCGCGGTGCGCGGGGTCAACCTGATGCGGATCGAGTCCCGCCCGACCGGCGAGGGCATGGGCAGCTACTGCTTCCTGATCGACTGCGAGGGCCACCTGTCCGAGCGCCGGGTCGGCGAGGCGATGATGGGGCTCAAGCGGATCTGCCCGCAGGTGCGGTACCTCGGCTCCTATCCGCGCGCCGACCGGCAGGAGTCCACCCACCGCCGGCCGGGGACCTCGGACGGGGATTTCACCTCGGCGGCGGACTGGCTCTCCCGCGCGCTCGACGGCCGCGGGGACATCTGAGCTTCGCCTCGAGTCCTTCCGGACTTTTCCGACTGTTTTCGCCCGGCCCGGGCGGCCCGGGCGGGTGACCGCACCGTCGTCCACAGGGGCCGTCGGGGCCGGAGACCGCTGTCCACAGGGCTCCCCGCTGTCCACAGCCAGGAGTTATCCACAGGCCTGGGGACGAGTCGACAAACCGGTATAGCCATTGCCCAGACCCGGTCGGACCATCGGTTTGCGTCGCAGAGATGACCAATCGGACCAGAGTCACCCGGTTGCCAGCAAATCACCCGTCCGAGTGCTTCAATTCCCTCACCCGAGAAGGTTGATTGAGGTTTGAAACCTCAATTCCCTGGTTCGTTCACGCGGAAGGCAATCCTCCCCTTTGATCCACAGGTCCGGGGCCAGGCCTGTGGATAACCCGGCGACGGGAAGTTCCCCACAGGAGTTATCCACAGGCGCGGACGAGTTATCCCCAGGGAAAAAGCCGTACCGGTGGAGGAACGGTCTCCCGGTACGCTTGGGCCTGTGATTGACCTTCGCCTGCTCCGTGAGGACCCTGACCGAGTGCGCGCCTCGCAGCGCGTCCGTGGCGAGGACGTCGACCTGGTCGACGCCCTCCTCTCCGCCGATGAGCGGCGCCGGTCCTCGGGCAGCCGCTTCGACGAACTGCGCAGCGAGCAGCGGGTGCTCGGCAAGCAGGTCGCCCAGGCCAAGGGCGACGAGAAGGCCGCCCTGCTCCAGCGCACCAAGGACCTGGCCGCCGAGGTCAAGGCCGCCGACGCCGAGCAGGGAGCGGCCAAGGAGGAGGCCGACCGCCTGCTCCGCTCCCTGGCGAACCTCATCGACCCGGCCGCCCCGGTCGGCGGCGAGGAGGACTTCGTCACCCTCGAGGAGATCGGCACCCCGCGCGACTTCGCCGCCGAGGGCTTCGAGCCCCGCGACCACGTCGAGCTCGGCCAGATCCTCGGCGCGATCGACACCGAGCGCGGCGCCAAGGTCGCCGGTGCCCGCTCCTACTACCTGACCGGCGTCGGCGCGCTGCTGGAGCTCGCCCTGGTCAACATGGCGATCACCCAGGCCACCGCGGCCGGCTTCATCCCGATGATCACCCCGACCCTGGTCCGCCCGGCCGCCATGGACGGCACCGGCTTCCTCGGCCAGGCCGCCGAGAACGTGTACCACCTCGCCGAGGACGACCGGTACCTGGTCGGCACCAGCGAGGTCCCGCTCGCGGCGTACCACATGGACGAGATCCTCGACGCCGACAAGCTGCCGCTGCGCTACGCCGGCTACTCGTCCTGCTTCCGCCGCGAGGCCGGCACCTACGGCAAGGACACCCGCGGCATCATCCGCGTCCACCAGTTCGAGAAGGTGGAGATGTTCGTCTACACCACTCCCGAGGACGCGGAGAACGAGCACCGGCGCCTGCTCCAGTGGGAGAAGGACTTCCTCAACGCGCTGGAGCTGCCGTACCGGGTGATCGACGTCGCCTCCGGCGACCTCGGCGCCTCGGCCGCGCGCAAGTTCGACATCGAGGCGTGGATCCCCACCCAGGGCAAGTACCGCGAGGTCACCTCGACCTCCAACACCACCGAGTACCAGGCCCGCCGGCTGTCGATCCGGATGCGCGAGGAGGGCAAGACCCGCCCGCTCGCCACCCTGAACGGCACCCTGGTCGCCGTCCCGCGCACCATCGTGGCGATCCTGGAGAACCACCAGCAGGCCGACGGCTCGGTCGTCGTGCCCGAGGCGCTGCGGCCGTACCTCGGCGGACGGACCGTCCTCGAGCCGGTCAAGTAAGCCGGCCCGCCCAGCACCACCTGCGACACTCCCGGGAGACGTACGGCCCATGAGCACCACCAGCCCCAGCCCCGTCTCCCTCGACGGTGGCGACCTGCCCTACCGGCTGGTCGCCACCGACCTCGACGGCACCCTGCTCACCAGCGGGGAGACCGTCTCCGAGCGCACCCGCGCCGCCCTGGCCGCGGCCACCGGCGCGGGCGCGCTGCACATCATCGTCACCGGGCGCTCCGCGGTCTGGGCCCGCCCGGTCTTCGACGAGATCGGCTACACCGGGATAGCGGTCTGCGGCCAGGGCGCCCAGGTGTACGACGCCGGCGCGCACAAGCTGCTCACCTCGCTCACCCTGGACCGGCGGCTCGCCGCGCTCGCGATCGAGAAGATCGAGGCCGAGACCGGCCCGCTGGCCATCGCCGCCAACCAGGACGGCCTCGACGGCCAGGTGCTGGCCGGCCCCGGCTACGAGCTGCTGATCGGCTCCGACCTGCCGGTCGTCCGGGTCGACCGCGGCGGGCTGTACGACTCCCCGCTCAGCAAGCTGTACATCCAGCACCACGCCCTCACCGACGACGCCCTCGCCGAGGCCGCCCGCCGCGCCGCCGGCGACCTGGTCGGCGTGGTGATGGCCGGCGCCGGCGTGGTCGAGCTGCTCCCGCTCGGCCTCTCCAAGGCCACCGGCCTGGCCGTCGCCGCCCGCCGCCTGGGCGTCCGCGCCGCCGACACCATCGCCTTCGGCGACATGCCCAACGACGTCCCGATGTTCGGCTGGGCCGCCCACGGCGTCGCCATGGCCAACGCCCACGAGGAACTCCTCGCCGTCGCCGACACCGTCACCACCAGCAACGACGAGGACGGCGTCGCCGCGGTCCTGGAGCACCTCTACCCGCAGCGCTGACGCCTCCGGCGCGGCCCTTGTGCGCCGTGCCCCGGGCTCGCACACCCCGTAACCCCGCCCGAGGCCGGAGAACCGCCGGCGCTCGGGCCATCCGCTGCGGCCTTCCGCCCCGCGCAGTTCCCCGCGCCCCTGCTGGGGCGCGGGGATTCGGTGTCTGGGGAGGAGACGCGCCCGGGGGTCCGAGGTGGGGACGCGGGGGTGAGGCGCGGGGATTTGGTGTCTGCGGAGGAGACGCGCCCGGGGGTCCGGGGCGGGGCCCAAGGCGGGGACGCAGGGCGCGGGGCGGACCCGCCCATGGGCCCTGGGCCCGGGTTCGGGGCCGGAGGGGCTGTCGGCGGCGGGTGGGGTGAGGCTGATCGGGGGGTTCAGGGGCTGGTCAGGGGTGGGTTGTAGGATGACCGGGCAAGCGGTTGTAGGATGACCGACGACTGGTTTCGGCGTGTGCGGTGGGAAGGGAGGTCCGGCATGAGCGGCGGTCTGCAGGCGGCCGGGCGGCGTTCCCTGGTGGACACCGCGATCGAGCAGTTGCGGGAGCAGCTGGCGGGTGGGGCGTGGCCGGTGGGGTCGCGGATTCCCACCGAGCACGAGCTGGCCGAGCAGCTGCGCGTCGGGCGGAACACCGTGCGGGAGGCGATCCGGGTGCTGGTGCACGCCGGGATGCTGGTCTCCCGGCAGGGCGAGGGGACGTTCGTCCGCTCCACCAGCGACCCGGCGTCCGTGCTGCGCGGCGTCCAGCGCTCCGGCATCCGGGACGTCCTGGAGGTCCGTGCGGCGCTGGAGACCGAGGGCGCCCGGCTGGCCGCGCTGCGGCACACCCCCGAGGACGTCCGGCGGATGCGCGCCGCCCTGGCCCGTGAGGCCGAGGTGTTCGCGGCGCACCCCGAGCGGGCGAGCCGCGAGGCCACCGTCGAGCACGACCTGGAGTTCCACACCGCCGTCGTCGAGGCCGCGCACAACCCCGCGCTGGCCGAGGTGTACCGCTACTTCGGTGCCTCCGTCCGCGAGGCGATGACCTCCGCCTTCGGCGACCACGACATGCCCGAGGCGGTCGTGGCCACCCACGAGGCGCTGGTCGACGCGATCGAGAGCGGTGACCCGGACCGGGCCGAGGCGGCGTGTCGTGCGCTGCTCGCCGGCCCGACCGCGGCCGTCGAGCAGCTGCTCGCGGCCATCGCGGCCCGGAAGTAGGACGGCGCGAGCCTCCCTTCCGCCGTCCGCTTCCCCCGCACATTCACGAAAGAACAGCACACCCATGGCCGTCACCCGTGCCCAGCAGCCGGTTGTCACCGCTCCTGCCCCGCTCCCCGGCCGCGCCCGGCTGGCCCATCCGCTGCTGCTGCTGACCGGCATCGTGCTGGTCGCGCTGAACATGCGCGCCTGTCTGGCCGCGGTCTCCCCGATGGTCGGCGAGATCCAGCGGACCTTCGGCCTCTCCGCCACCGCGAGCGGTCTGATCACCACAGTCCCGGTGCTGTTCCAGGGCGTCGGCGCCCCGCTCACCCCCCGGCTGACCCGCCGTTTCGGCGCCGAGCGGGTGGTGCTCGGCGCGGTGCTGGTGCTGGGTGCGGGCGTGCTGCTGCGGGTGCTGCCCTCGGTGGCGGCCCTGTACGCGGGCTGCGTGGTGATCGGCGTGGCGATCGCGGTGCTGAACGTGTCGATGCCGGGCCTGGTCAAGCGCGAGTTCCCGGACCGCGCGGCCACCATGACCGGCGTCTACTCGACCACCATGCTGGTCGGCGCCACGCTCGCGGCCGGCACCTCCGTCCCGCTGGAGCACGCGCTCGGCGGCGGCTGGCGGGCCTCGCTCGGCGCCTGGTCGCTGCTCGCGCTGGTCGCGGCGGTGGCCTGGCTGCCGCAGGTGCTGCGCTCCCGCCAGGAGCGGCAGGGGGCGGTGGCCGCGGCCGCCGCGCCGGCCAAGCCGATCGAGGGCATCTGGAAGTCCGCGCTGGCCTGGCAGATCAGCCTCTTCATGGGCATCTCGTCGCTGCTGGTCTACACCCTGGTCGCGTGGATGCCGACGATCCTGGCCGAGCACGGCATGGACCGCGGCCAGGCCGGTCTGGTCTTCGCCTTCTCCAACCTGGTGCAGGTGGCGGGCGCCTTCCTGGTGCCGCTGATGGCCGGCCGGATGACCAGCCAGCGCGCGCTGGCGGTGGTCATGGTCGCCCTGAACGGGCTGGGCATCGCGATGCTGCTGGTCGCGCCGGTCTCCGCCGCGTGGGTGTCGGCGACGATCCTGGGTGTGGCCCAGGGCGGTTCGCTGGGCCTGGGCCTGGCGTTCATCGTGCTGCGCACGAACACCGCGGCCGGTGCCGCCCAGCTGGGCGGGATGTCGCAGGCGATCGGCTATCTGGTCGCGGCGGCCGGCCCGGTCGGCGCGGGTGCGCTGCGCCAGCTGACCGGCGGCTGGGAGACCCCCCTGGTGCTGATGCTGGTGCTGGTCCTGGTGGTCGGCGCGGCCGGCTGGGGCGCGGGCCGCAACCGCACCCTCTGAGCCGAGCGCGCGCACTACAGCTCCGGACGGCGGTGAGCCCCGGACACCCTCACAGGTGTCCGGGGCTCACCGCTTGTGCCGTACGGGGTTCACTCCTCGCCGGCGAGGGTCATCCCGGCCAGCTTCACCGAGGCGAGCACCGTCGCCGCGACGGTGACCACCAGCAGCAGCGGCACGGCCGCTCCGAGCGAGACGTCCGAGCTGATCGCGTTCTGTCCCGCGACCGCCTCGGCCACCGAGCGGCCCCACTGCTGGATGCTCAGCGTCCGGGCGCCCTCGACGAAGTTGCCGACCGTCGACTCCCAGATCAGGGCGTACGCCAGACCGGCCACGACCGCGTGCCGGGTGACCACGCCGAGCAGCAGGAACAGCGCGCTGTACGCGGCCCCGGCGACCAGCACGGCCACGGTGTAGCCGAGCGCCACGCCGTCCTGGGTGCCGACCAGCAGCAGCCCGGCCAGCAGCGTCGGGACGACCGAGAACAGCCAGGTGACGCCGATCGCGACGACCAGCTTGGTGGTCACGATCCGCCACCGGGGCAGCGGCTTGGCGAGCAGGTAGACGATCGAGCCGTCGTCGATCTCGTTGGCGATCACCCCGGTGCCGACCACCAGTCCGAGGATCGGGATCAGGGTGCCGAGGCCGAGGGCGCCGAGGATGTTGTTGGCCATGTCGTGCGGGTCGGCGCTGGACACGCTCGCGACGGCCGCGACGACCAGCAGCAGGGCGGGGGCCACCAGCAGCAGCAGGCCGCGGCGGCGCCCCAGCAGCCCGCGCAGGGTCAGCCTGGCGACGGTGGGGTTCATGGTCGGTCGGCCCCTTCCTGGGCAACAACGGTCCTGGCGGCAGCGGTCCCGCCGACAGTGGTCCTGCCGACGGCGCTCACGCGGAGACCAGGTAGGAGAAGACGCTCTCCAGCGATTCGTCCGCCGGGGAGACGGTGTACAGCCGGATGCCGGCCTCCCGGGCGACCCTGGGCAGCAGGGTGGTGAAGCCCTGGAAGTTCACCGCTTCGATCCGCAGCGCCCGCTCCCGTTCGTCCACCTCGATGCCGCTGGTCGAGCCGTCGGCGATCAGCGCGGCGGCGAGCCGGCGGTCGTCGCTGGAGCGGACCAGGTAGCGGTGCGGGCGGTCGGTCATCAGCCGGCGGATCTTGCGGAAGTCGCCCGAGGCGGCGTGCCGTCCGGCGACCACCACCTCGATGTGCCGGGCCAGCTGCTCGACCTCCTCCAGGATGTGGGAGGAGAACAGCACCGTCCGGCCGTCGGCGCCGAAGCGGCGCAGCAGGTCCATCAACTGGAGCCGCTGGCGCGGGTCCATGCCGTTGAAGGGCTCGTCGAGCAGCAGGACGGACGGGTCGTGGACCAGCGCGGAGGCCATCTTGACCCGCTGCTTCATGCCCTTGGAGTAGGTGCCGGTGCGGCGGTCCTTGGCGTACTCCATCTCCACCAGGTCCAGCGCCCGGCGGGCGGCGGCGCCCGGCTGGGGCAGGCCGTGCAGTTCGGCGTTGGCGAGGACGAACTCCCAGCCGGTCAGGTAGTCGTACATCGACTCCCGCTCGGGCACCAGGCCGATCTGCTTGTACACCTGCTGGTTGCGCCAGATCGGCGCGCCGTCCAGGGTGACGGAGCCGCTGGAGGGGGCCAGGAAGCCGCTCATCATGTGGATGAGGGTGGACTTGCCCGCCCCGTTGGGACCGAGCAGGCCGGTGATGCCGGGGCCGATGGTCATGGTGATGTCGTTGACCGCGACCACGTTCCCGAACCAGCGGGAGACCTTGTCGATGCTGATGGTGGCCATGCCGCCCTCTCAGACGTTCCGGTAGCGGCGCAGCAGCAGCCGGTACGAGCCGACCACCATGGCCACCGCGACGAGCGCGAACACCGCCAGACCGAGGCCGCCCGGGGCGTGCCGGCGGTCGAAGCCGTCGCCGAGCCCGAACAGCTCGTTGACCAGGGACTCCACCAGGTCGGTGGGCGAGATCAGCGACATCCACTGCGGGGCGTCGGAGCCGGTCGTGCTGCGGTTGCTGATCCCGACCGCGGCCGCTCCCAGCGCGGCGCTGACCGCCAGGTAGCCCATGATGGCGGCCACGCCGAAGCCGCGGCGCGGGGTGGCGGCCGCGATCACCACGGCCACCGAGGTCGGCACCAGGGCGTACAGCACGGCCGCGACCAGGCCGTACAGGAAGTGCGCGGTGTTGTGCCCGAAGTCCATCCCGGCGAGCAGCGCGCCGATGTACAGCACCAGCAACGGGGATGCCATCAGCAGCAGTTGGGCGCAGACCATGGCGCCGAACTTGGCCCGGACGTAGTCGGTGCGGGTGATCGGGCGGGAGAAGTACAGCGGGACGGTCTGGTAGCGCAGGTCCCGGGAGAGCAGGACCGGCGCCTGGGAGGCGAGGAAGACCGAGATCACCAGGCTGAAGATGGAGAGGTAGCCCGCGTACTCGACCGGCAGCTCGTCGCGCTTCATCACGACCGAGACCGCCACGAAGATCAGCGCGGGCACGGTGATCACGCCCAGCACCAGCATCGGCAGCACCTTGGACTTGCCGGAGCGGCCGAGGCCGTACGCGGCGCGCAGGCTCTGGGTGAAGAGCGCGCGGGTGGCGTAGGTGCGGCCGAGCCGGGGGCCGGTGTAGCCGCGGTAGCCGATGTCGTGGATGACGCCGGTGTCGGCGGACCTGGTCTCAGGAGGCAGCGGCATCGTTCGTCCCTCCCTTGCTCTGCTCGGTGTCCTGGGCGTCGGTGAAGAGCTCGGCGACCCGGTGCCGGCGCTGCTCCAGCCGGACCAGGCCGAGGCCGAGTCCGGCGACGGCGTCGCGGATGGTGTCGTACGTCGACTCGTCGGCCAGCCGGACCAGCAGCAGGTGCGAGCCCTCGGGCTGGACGGACAGTCCGGCCGCGGCGAGCCGCTCGCGGACCGCCGGACCCGGCTCGCGGCCGTGGTCCTCCGGGAAGTCGCCGACCTCGACCGCGAGCACGGCCGTCGCCTCGGTGAAGGAGGCGGTGGAGGAGGAGCGCAGCAGCTTGCCGCCGTCGATCACGACCAGGTGGTCGCAGGTCCGCTCCAGCTCGCCGAGCAGGTGGGTGGTGACCAGCACCGAGATGCCGAAGTCGGTGTGCACCCGGCGGATCAGCGCCAGCATCTCGTCCCGGCCGGCCGGGTCGAGGCCGTTGGTCGGCTCGTCCAGCAGCACCAGTTTCGGGTCGTGCACCAGCGCCTGGGCGAGTTTGACCCGCTGCTTCATGCCGGTCGAGTAGCCGCCCATCGGGCGGTACCGCTCCTCGTACAGGCCGACGTGCCGCAGGGTGTCCGCGGTGCGCTCACGGGCGGCGGTGGCGGGCAGGCCCGCCATCCGCGCCATGTGCACCACGAACTCCGTCGCGGAGACGTCCGGTGGCAGGCAGTCGTGCTCGGGCATGTAGCCGACCTGCGCGCGGATCTCGGAGCCCTGGGTGGCGACGTCCAGGCCGAGGACCTCGCCGCGGCCGGAGGTCGCCGGGGCGAGCCCGAGCAGGATCTTGATGAGAGTGGACTTGCCCGCGCCGTTGGCCCCGACCAGACCGACCACACCCGGCCGCACCTCGACGGTGAGCTGGTCGAGCGCGGTGACACGGGGATACCTCTTGGTGAGGCCGTCCGTCTTGATGACAGCTGTGGACACGGGACCAAACGTAACGGCCTTGTGCGGTACGGGTCATGAGCTGGAATGACGAGGCCGTCTGCTGCTGCGGTATGACGTCGGAGCCCCTCACCCCTAGGGGTTAGAAAAAGCGGAATCCACCTGTACCCTTTGTCGGATCTCTTTACACACTTGCCTGACTCTTTGCCAACGGGGGTGCCGGAGCAGCGCCCCGGCACGGAGGGGGACGATCGACATGTCTGATCGGGCGACCGCGTTCGACCGGATGATGAACCCTTGGGCCTACGACGCGGACGGGAACCTGACCGACTCGGCCCGCGCCCGGGAAGCGGCCCGCACACAGCTCAACTCGGCCTCGGCGTCCGGCGGCGGAGGCGGGGGCGGCTTCAGCGCCGACACCAACGCGCTCACCACCGCGGGGAACAACTCCGACCAGATCCACGCCCGCCTCAACACCGAGGGCCGGGGCGCCGACGAGGCCACCGCCAAGGTGTCCACCTCGCTGGCCAATTGGAGCACCGGCAAGGCCGCTGCGGGCGCCGCCGGCACCTGGGACCAGTGCGTCGCCGCCCTCGGCGGCACCATCGGGCAGACCACCCAGGCGCTGCGCGCCACCGCCGCCAACTACAGGCAGAACGAGTCGGCCGTCCAGCACGACCTCGGCAACTGAGAGGACCACCGAGATGGTCGACTTCCACGAGCTCAGCACCGCCGACTTCGGCGTCCTGGACACCGCCGCCACCGCCTGGACCACCGTCGCCCAGAAGCTCCACGCGATGGACGGCGACTGGGACACCACGGTGATCGCCCAGGTCGACTCCGCCTGCTGGAGCGGCCCCGCCGCCGACCAGGCCCGCCCCGGCCTCCAGCGCACCAACGAGCAGCTGACCGCCGCCGTCACCGAGGCCAACGCCTTCGCCTCGATCTTCACCGAGGCGTCCACCGAGTTCAAGGCCGCGAAGACCAAGCTGGACAAGGCGGTCGCCGACGCCCGGACGGCCGGGCTGACCGTCACCGAGAACGGCACCGTGAGCTGGCCCCCGGCCGACAACGCCACCCGGCACGACTACGAGGCCCTCCGGGACTACCAGAAGGAGTGGGGCGACAAGGCGGAGGCCGCCCGCAAGGCGATCGACTCCGCCGTCGCCGAGGCCACCGCCGCCGACGAGCGGATCGCCTGGGCGCTGCGCGCCGACAGCATGACTGACGGTCAGAAGTCCTTCAACGGCAAGGCCATCGGCGGCGGCCCGGAGGCCGACGGCCGGCGCGCCGCCCAGCTCGCGGCCCGGGGCGGGGGCATCACCGAGCCCGAACTGACCGAGCTGAACTCGCTGTTGGCCTCGCACGGCAACGACCCGAAGTTCGCCACCACGTTCTACCAGGACCTCGGCCCGGACGGCCTGATCAAGTCCTGGAACAGCATGGTCGGCGACCCGGCGCACCCCCGTGACGACAAGGACCCGCGCTGGAAGGCCTACCAGGACCTCCAGAAGAACCTCGGACTCGGCCTGGCCACCGCCACCCGCAGCACCAACGAGCCGCACCTGTCCGACGAGTGGGCCGCCGCGCTGCGCAAGGCCGGCTCCCAGCCGGTCTGGGACAAGCCGTACCGGGCCTCCGGCCTGGACTACGTGCCGTACGGCTACCAGGTGCTCTCCGGCATCCTGATGAACGGGAACTACGACGCCCACTTCATCAACCCGATCGCCGAGCACGTCACCCAGCTCGACACCCAGGACCGGTACTGGCCGGCCCCGATGCCCGGCTCCAGGATCCAGGGCTTCAACCTGACCGGCGGCGACGAGGCGGGCGCCGGCTTCCGCCCCACCACGGCGATCCTGGAGGCGCTCGCGCACAGCCCGGACGCGGCCAACAGGTTCTTCACCGAGCAGCCGACCGCCTACAACCAGGACGGCACGGTCAACCAGGGCGGCAAGCCGAAGCCCTCGGACTACTTCTCCTACTACTCCCACGACAAGGACTGGATCCCGGACACCACCTCCCGGGACTCCAAGGTGTGGGACGCGAGCAAGCAGGCCGGTCCGGCCGCCTTCGGCCGCGCCCTGGAGGCCGCCACCACCGGCCACCCGTACGACGAGCCGGGCCCCGTCCCCCCGGACCGGCACACCACCGAGCAGGCCGACCTGATGAAGCGGGTCGTGGACACCTTCGGCCGGCACGGCGACGACGGGGCACTGGACGACATCAAGGGCGACGGCAAGCTCGCCGCCATGCGGGGCAGCCTCGGGCACATGACCGCCGAGTACATCGGCGACGTGCAGAACTCGCTCTCCCACGGCACCGACCTGCCGGTCAACGGCTCCCCGGCCTCCCTCGACGCCTCCTCCGTGGCCGGGCTGCTCGACGCCCTCGGCCGCGACCCGGACGCCTACGGCGCGGTGACCAACGCCAACCAGGCGTACACCACCGCCCTCATCCGCGGCCACCTGGACAGCGGGCAGACCGACTTCGCCCGGCTGGAGTCGGACATCAAGCACAACGCCGAGTCCGGCGGCGTCGTCAGCGGCTACCTCAACCAGGCCCGCATCGACGAGGTGCACAACGAACACGCCGCCTCCGACAAGGAGTTCAACGACGCGCTGGAGAAGAACGTCGGCTACGGCAAGGACGCCTTCAACGCCGTCATCGGCAGCGTGACCGAGAAGATCCCGCTCGGCGGCGAGATCGCGGACCAGATCGTCGACTCGATCGCCGACAGCGTCATCGAGGCCAACAAGAAGGACACCACCGAGGACGGGCGCCAGGAGAGCCGCAACCACACCGCCGAGGCCGAGGGCCGGGTGGCGAGGGGGGCCGACCAGGCGGTCCGGGACGCCGGCAGCGGCACCGGGATCGCCCGCCAGGACATCGACCGGCTCGCCAACAGCGCCCGCGACAGCGCGCTCCAGGGCATGTCGCGCGGGACGGCGAACAACTCGTCCACCAACGCGAAGGGCGACGCGTGAGCGGGTCCGGAGCCGGGCCCGCGGCCCGCTGGGCCCGGCTCCTCGCGGACCGCTGGGCCGGGCGCCTGCACGACCCGCTGCTGCTGCCCGCCGTGCTGGTCGTGGCGGTGGCCGCCGCCGGGTTCGTCGGCTACCGGGACTGGCGGGGCCACCGCCCGTCCGAGCCCCCCGGCCGGTCCGCCCACCTCTGCCGCCTGCCCACCGGCGCCGACACCCCGCTCGGACGGCTGCTGCCGCCCGGTGACCAGGACTCCGAGGAGCGGACCAGCTCCGGCGTCCGCGACACCGACCAGCAGAGCTGCGCCGTCCGGATCGACGGCCGCGCCGTGCTCACCCTCACCGCCGTCCGGCACGAGGGGGAACTCGCCCTGGCCGCCGCGGAGGCCACCCGCCCGGACGCCCGCCCGCTCGACCTGCCCGGCCTGTCCGCGGCCTGGCCGGGCGGCGCCACCGCGGCCCAGTACTGCGTGACCGGGCCCAGCGGCTACATCGAGGTGCGGGTCACCGCCGGGGAGGCGGCCCGCGCCGACGGGGCGGACGGCCGACAGGCGCTCGAAGAGGTCACCCGCGCCGCGCTGGCGGCGAAGACGAAGGAGCTCTGCCGGTGAAGCACCCCCGGGCCCTGATCGCGGGCGGTTCCGCGCTGCTGCTCGGCGGCGGCCTGCTCGGCTGGCACCTCTACCTCGACCACACCGCCTACCGGCCGTCGGCCGTCGCCCTGTCGCACGGCGAGTGCCGCGGCCTGCTCGACGACCCGGCCGTCACCGGGCTGCTCGGCGGCGCCCCCCGGGTCTTCGTGGAGACGGCCTACCGGGCGGCGACCCCCGACGCCCCGGCCTCCGTGCGCTGCTCGGTCAACGGCGGGGACGGCCGGCTGCTGACCGCCGAGGCGTCGTTCGGCGGCGTGCTCTCCGGCGGCGACAGCCTCGGCGCGGTGGGCTTCGAGTGCACCGTGGACGGCCGGCGCACCGGCTACCGCGCCGTCCTCAGGCTCACCGGCAAGGACGGGAAGCTCCTCCCGGACGGGCCCGGCCGCAAGCGGATGGGCGAGGCCGCCCGCGGCTTCGCCGAGCGCGCCGCCGGGCAGCAGCTCGGCTGCGCGGGCGGCGCCGAGCGGCTCGACGTGGTGTGAGCCGCCCGGCGCCGGGCCCCCTTCGGCCGCCGCGACGGCGACGGGTGCCGCTCCTTCGAGGAGCGGCACCCGTCGGTCCGTCAGGTCGCCCGGGGCGGGCGGTGGATCAGGGGCGGCCAGCCGCCGTCCGCGCGGCCGCGACCGGCAGCCGCAGCGGGTTCGCCTCCGGCAGCGCGACCGTCCCGGGTGCCGCGGCGGACGGCGCGACGGCGGCCGACCTGGCGGTGGCCGCGGCCGACTTCGCGCCGACGCCCGTGGTGTAGTACCCGAACATGTCGACCACCAGGTCGGTGCTGCCGACGTGGTTGAAGAAGTCCACGTACCCGTTGGCCCCGACCGAGGCGTTGACCATGTTGGGGATGGTCTGGCCCGCGGTGAAGTTCAGGTTCGAGGCGTCCGGCAGCCCGGCGCCGGTCGGGGCCGAGTCCGCCGGCCCTCCGTCCGGGTAGACGGTGACGAAGCTGTCCGCAGTCGGGTTGGTGACCGTCACGTTGAGCAGCAGCGAGCCGATGCCCCAGTCGCGCGGCTTCAGGCCCCAGCCGAGCAGGGAGCTGCCGCCGGGGACCGGGCCACCGCCCTGGCGGCTGTCGTACTGCCGCACGGGGGTGCCGGTGACCAGCACGCCGTCGGTGGTCTGGCCGCTGTCGTCCGGGACGAAGTAGCCCGAGGTGTCGACCACGATGTCGACCGGCGCGAAGGCCGAGCTGAAGACGTCCACCAGGCAGCCGTCGCCGAGCCGGGCGACCGCCATGTTGGAGATCGTCTGCCCGGGCGTGAAGTTGAGGGTCGACGCGTTCGGCAGCGCCTGGCCGTGCGGGTAGACCGTCAGGAAGCCGACGTCCTTGGGGTCGGTGACGGTCACGTTGAGCGCGGCCGCCGTCGCGTTGTACGGGATCCGGGCCTGGTTGCACAGGTTCACCGTGACCGTGCCGCGGGACGGCACGTGGGTGGGCCGGGTGTCCAGCACCCGCTTGGGGGTGAAGCCGGTGTAGACGGCGCCCGTGGTGTCCGGGACGTAGTAGCCGGTGACGTCGGCGATCAGGTCGAGGTCGCCGTCCGAGCCGTTGAGCAGCTCGACGGCGCCGCCGGCCCCGAGCTGGACCGTCACCGCGTTGGGGACGGTCTGCCCCGCGGTGTGGTTCAGGTTGGAGGTGACGGGGGCGGACCCGCCGGCCGGGTAGACGGTGACGAACCCGGTGTCCTTGGCGTTGGTCGCGGTGACGTTCATGACCGCGGCGACGGCGTCGGCCGGGATGCCCGCGGTGCCCGCGACCTTCAGCGGGGTGACGCCGCGGCCCCGGAGCGTCCCGGTGGTCCGGGTGTCCAGCAGGCGCTGCGGCGCCATCGCCACGTAGGTGCCCGCGCTGCCCACCGAGATGTCCAGCGGCTTGGCCAGCGGGGTGCCGACCGCGCCGTAGCTGTGGGTGCCGTTCGCGTCGGTGACGGCGATCTCCAGCGCGTACAGGCCGGGCTGGCAGCCCGTCGGCTTCGAGCCGTCCGGGGTCGTCCCGGCCGCGGCGAACGGCAGGTACAGCGAGACGTTCGTCGTGAGGGTGCCGGGCGGGACGGTGGTCGAGGCGGTCGGCGCGCAGCCCGGGGCGACCGGGCCGTGGGCCGTCACCGCGACCTGGGAGATCGGGACCGTGTCGGACACCGGGAAGGAGACCGGCACGGTGCCGCCGTCCGGCGACAGCCGGCGCTGGAAGGACACGTCACCGATCGTCAGGGCGGTGGCCGGGGTTTGCAGCGGGGTGATGACCAGCCCGGCCGGGGCCTTGGCCTCGAAGTTCCGCTGGCTGTCGTCGGTCACCCGGACGGAGGTGACCACGCACGGGGTCGTGGCGCTGGTCGGCACCGTGATCTTCATGGTGACCGTGTCGCCCGACCAGGAGAGGTCGCCGACGTTGCCCCAGCAGTCCCCGGTCAGCTCGGGGCCGACCTGGGTGATCCGGCCGGCGGTGTCGGTGGCCTTCATCGACATCGTCACGGTCTGGGCCTGGGCCCGGTTGTCCGCCGTGGTGGCGCCCAGCGTGAACCCGGAGGCCTGGATCGGGTTGGCGCCGGCCGTCAGCTCCACCGACGGCACCTTCAGCTGGGTCCCGATGGCGGACGTCACCGTCTGCCGGTACACCGAGCCGTCGGGCTGGGCCAGCTCCACCTGGGTCATCTCCCAGTGGCCGAGCGCGCTGCCGCCCGGGAAGTGCACCGTCACCCGGCAGTTGCTGTTCGGCGACCCCTGGGGCGTCCAGCAGGGCGCGCCCTGCCCGTCGCCGCCGAAGCTCGCCTTCACGGTCTGCGAGGGGTCCGTCGAGGAGGTGAAGGTGACGCTGTTCCCGCCGGTCATCCCCGTCCCCTTGACGAAGAACCAGAACGTCCGGTCCCCGCCGTCGGGCTGGAGGTAGACGCGGGTGTCGGCGGTCCACACCGCACCGGTGGAGATCACGCTGTGGACCGGGCCCGCGTCGGCCGAGGCCGCCGGGGCGGCGAGGCCCGCCGCCGCGAGGCCGGTCACCGCCGTCAGGGCCACCGCGGTGGCCCGGCGCAGCCGAGCGCCTCGGGATATGTCTCTGGTCATGCTGTCCTTCGTCTCGGACTCGACACACGCGGCCGGGGCATGCGGAATCACGGACTCCAGAACCATCCCCCGGGAAATCGGCCAGATCCTAGCGCCAGCCGACGACATGACGGAGCCGGAGCTCCCCGGGGGGGTGCTCCGGCTCCGTGGGCCCGCGGCCTCAGCCCAGCTGGGCGAGGCCCTCGGTGGCGATCCGTTCGAACACGGTGAGGTCGTTCTCGAAGATCGAGTCCGGGATCGGCCAGTGGATCACCAGCTCGGTGATGCCCACCTCCCGGTAGGTGCCCGCCCAGTCGACGAAGGCGTCCACCGACTGCAGCGGCTTCTCCGCCGTCGACCCCTGGAGCAGCACCTTCTCCAGCGTCCCGGCGTCCCGCCCGACGGCCTCGCAGGCCGCCGTCAGCTTCCCGATCTGCGCGGCGACCACGCCGGGCGCCTCCGCCACCGGCACGTCCGCCGGGCCCTTCGGGTCGCCGTACGTCACCCAGCCCTGCCCGTGCTCGGCGGCCAGCCGCATCCCGCGCGGGCCGGCGGCGGCCACGTAGAACGGCACCCGCGGGGTCTGCACGCAGCCCGGGATGTTCCGCGCCTCGACCGCCGAGTAGTACGTCCCCTCACGGGTGGTGGCGTCGTTGGTCAGCAGCTCGTCCAGCAGCGGCACGAACTCCCCGAACCGGTCCGCCCGCTCCTTCGGCGACCACGCCTCCTGGCCCAGCGCCGTCGCGTCGAAGCCCGTCCCGCCGGCCCCGATGCCCAGCGTGACCCGCCCGCCGGACACGTCGTCCAGCGTGATCAGCTCCTTCGCCAGCGTCACCGGGTGCCGGAAGTTCGGCGAGGTGACCAGCGTGCCGAGGCGCAGCCGCTCGGTGGCGCAGGCGGCCGCCGTCAGCGTCGGCAGCGAGCCGAACCAGGGCTCGTCCTGGAAGGACCGCCAGGACAGGTGGTCGTAGGTGTACGCGGTGTGGAAGCCGAGTTCCTCGGCCCGCCGCCAGGTCTTCTGCCCCTCGCTCCACCGGTGGACGGGGAGGATCACGGTGCTCAGTCGCATGCCCCCGACCCTACGTCCGCGCGGCGCGGTCACGGGTGCGGGCGGGTGCGCTGGGCGGGGAGGGACGGGGCGGAGGTGCGGCGGGCGAGGTCGGCGAGGGTGTGGAAGAGGACGTCGCCGAGCAGGACCGGGTCGCGCGAGGCTTCGGGTGCCCGCGGCGCTTCGGCGGCCTGCGGGTCGCGGGTGTCGGGGCGGGCGGTCGGGGGCGGCTGGTCACGGAGCTGGCGTGTGGGCATGGCTCTTCCTGCCGACGGGGTTGCCGTGGGCAGTCATGCCCGCCGTGGTCGGCCGAACACCCCGGGTACGGGCGGATCGGCCGGAAACGGCGCATGAAGGGCTTGATCACTGCGGGGGCGCCCGGAGGCCGCGGACCCGGGCCGGTGCCCCCGCCGCGCCGATGGGCGAAGATGGACCGGTGACCGAATCCCGCACCGCGCCCCGCCTCATCGCCACCGACCTGGACGGCACCCTGCTCTGCTCCGGCGGCACCGTCACCGACCGCACCGCCGCGGCGCTGGCGGCGGCCGAGGCGGCCGGGGTGCGGGTGGTGTTCGTGACCGGGCGGCCGCCGCGCTGGATGCGGCAGGTGAGCCCGCACATCGGCGGCCACGGGGTGGCGATCTGCTCCAACGGCGGCGCGGTGGTGGACGTGCGGCGCGGCGAGCTGCTGGAGACCTTCCCGCTGCCGGTGGAGACCACCCTGGCGGTGGTCGAGACGCTGCGGGCCGCGCTGCCCGGCACCGCGTTCGCCTTCGAGTACCCGGGCGGCTGGGCCCGCGAGGCCGGCTACGCGGTGCCGATGTGGGGCGACGAGATGGAGCACGAGGTCGGCCCGGCGGAGGAGCTGCTGGGGGCCGGCGGGTCGGTCCGGGGCCTGTTCAAGCTGCTGGCCAAGCACCCGGACCTCGACCCGGACAAGTTCCTCGCCGAGGCCAGGGCGGCGGCCGGGCACCTGGCCGAGATCACCCGCTCCGCGTCGATCCCGCTGCTGGAGATCAGCGCGCCCGGCGTCACCAAGGCCAGCACGCTGGCCCGCTGGTGCGCCGGGCACGGGATCGACCGGAGCGAGGTGGTGGCCTTCGGCGACATGCCGAACGACCTGGAGATGCTGGCCTGGGCCGGCACCGCGTACGCCGTCGCCAACGCGCACCCGCAGGTGCTGGCGGCGGTGCCGCTGCACACCGTGAGCAACGAGCAGGACGGCGTCGCGGCGGTGCTGGAGGAGCTGCTCGGGCTCGGCTGAACCCGGGACTCCTCCAGCCGGTCGGTGCTCAGCCGAAGCGGCCGTTGACGTAGTCCGAGGTCCGCTGGTCGCGCGGGCTGCCGAAGATCTGCCCGGTCGGCCCGGCCTCGACGATCCGCCCCGGGGTGTCGTGGGTGGCCAGGAAGAACGCGCAGGTCTGCGAGACGCGCTGGGCCTGCTGCATGTTGTGGGTGACGATCACGATGGTGAGCCGCCCGCGCAGTTCGGCGATGGTCTCCTCGACCCGGCGGGTGGAGGTCGGGTCGAGCGCGGAGCACGGCTCGTCCATCAGCAGGATGTCCGGCGAGACGGCCAACGACCGTGCGATGCACAGGCGTTGCTGCTGGCCGCCGGAGAGCGCCCCGCCCGGGGTGTGCAGCCGGGTGGACACCTCGTCCCAGAGCCCGGCGCGGCGCAGGCTGGTCTCCACCAGGTGCTGGCGCTCCTCCTTGGAGACCTTGATCCCGGCCAGCTTGAGCCCGCTGGAGACGTTGTCCTGGATGGACATCGCCGGGAACGGGTTGGGCCGCTGGAACACCATGCCGATCCGGCGCCGCACCTCGGCGGGCCGGCGGCCGGGCCGGTAGACGTCGTCGCCGTCCAGCAGCACCTCGCCGGCGAGGGCGGCGCCGCGCACCATCTCGTGCATCCGGTTGAGGATCCGCAGGTAGGTGGACTTGCCGCAGCCGGACGGGCCGATCAGCGCGGTGACCTCGCCGGCCGGCATCGCCAGCGAGACCCGCTCCAGCACCTTGCGGCTGCCGAACCAGGCGGAGACCTCCCGGGTCTCCAGCCCGGCGAGCGGCCCGCCGTCGGGGTGGCCGTCCGCGTCCTGCCCGTACGGCTGGTCCGCGTACGGGTCGGGGGCGACCGGGGGGAGGGTGATGGTGTCGGCGACCGGGTCGGTCGGTGGGAACTCGGCCTGCGGGGTGTCGGTCAGTGGTGCGTCGGTCATCGGAACGGTCCTCCGGGCGCGCGTCAGTAGAGGTTGGGCAGCAGGGCGGCGGCGTTCTCGTAGACCGCCCAGAGCAGCGCGCCGACCACTGGCGCGAGGCTCAGGTAGGCGGCCGAGCGCCGCCAGTACCGGGCCAGCACCAGGGCGCCGGCCACCGCGCCGAGCAGGCCGAGCGACCAGAGCTGGAGGGTGGCCAGCGCGCCCTTGTCCGCGGCCAGCGCCTTGTCGTACGGGACGGTGGCGGGCCGGCGGCCGGGGTTCTGCTCCGGGTCGCCGTCCAGCCGGGCGCCGATCAGCACGGTGGAGCCGGGGATCCAGTCGGAGTCGCCGGTGACCAGCACCATCCGGTTGCCGGCCGCCGGGTCGACGATCGGGTGGTCGCCGTCGCCGTACACGTTGACGGTGTAGCTGAACTTGCCCTGGCCGGTGGTGGTCTCGATCTTGTCGCCGACCCGCAGCTTGGACAGGTCGGCGAACGGCGCGCCGAAGGTGGCGCCGCGGCCGAAGAGCACGGTGACCCCGCGCTGACCGGGCAGCGCGGTGTCCCGGCGGTGGCCGGGGCCGCGCATCAGGTCCCGGCCGGTGGTGCCCTCGACCACCACGGCCTGGTGCAGACCGATCGCCGGGATGTCCAGCAGCGCCACCGGGGCGCCGTCGGCGGCCGCGCCGGTCGGGGCGACCGCCCGGGCCAGCTGGTCGCGGAAGGTCTTGTACCCGGTGGACTGGTAGTGCCGCTGCTGGACGTGCGACAGCGTGAACAGGTACCCGACGAAGCCGAGCACCAGCGCGGCCGCGAGGCTGACCGCCCAGGCGCCCTGGAGGAACCGCCGCCGCCCGGGGGAGACGGCGGGCCGGACCGGGGCGTCGGACGCGGCGGGGGTGTCGGGGGCGGCCGGCTGCGCCGGGGCGCTCCGCTCGACCGGCTTCTCCAGCACCGGGGCCGTCACGAGGTGCCGCCCGAGCCGTTGCGGCGGCGCAGCAGGCGGCGGCCGAGCAGCGGCGGGACGAGCACCACGGCGAGCAGTTCCAGCGCGGTGAGGGAGGACAGCATCCAGTCCTCGGGCTTGCCGCTGATCTCGACCACGTTGGCGGCCACCTCGGTGGCGGCGCCGCCGCGGCCGCGGGCGACCACCTGGCCGGTCTGCGGGTCGATCACGTCCTCGGTGCCGTCACCGGCGCCGGGCGCGTTCGGGTCGCCGCCGGCCGCGCCGGCGGCGTTCGGGTCGCCGGCACCGCCGGCCGTACCCGCGCCGCCGGTACCGCCCGCCGCACCGCCGGTACCGGTGCCCCCGGTGCCACCGGACCCGCCGGTGCCGCCGGAACCGCCCGCCGCACCGCCGGAGCCGCCGGCCGCGCCGCCGGAACCGCCCGAGCCGGAGCCGGTCTTGACGGGCTGGCCGTCCTTCACGGTGCAGTCCAGCGGGCTGCCCGCCTTGTCGCAGGGGCTCGGCATCGGGGCGTTCTTGAGGACGGTCAGCTCCCCGGCCGAGTTGAAGGTCGGGTTGGCGCAGTTGGCGAGGGTGTCGGGGTCGACCGGGCTGGCGTTGCCGGGGATGTTCCTGGTCTGCAGCAGACCGCCCTTGACCAGGCCGCGCGGGATCGGCGAGTAGCCGAGGTCGTCCGCCTTGCCCTGGCCCTCGCACAGCACGTAGGAGAGGAAGCGGCTGAGCGCGGAGCCCTTGTCGTTGTTGAAGCGCGGCGGCGGGGGTGCCGAGGCTCCGGCGCGCGGCACGATCAGGTAGCTGTAGCTGGAGATCGGGTAGGCGCGCGGGTCGTCCATGGTGTAGACGCCGTCGAGGTTCTGCTGCAGGTAGTTCGGGTCGTTCGCGGGGGTGCCGTCGTCCACGCCGCGGATCTTGGCGGCGGTGAGCGCGACGGCGACGTTGGAGGCGGTCGGCAGCGCGTAGTAGCCGGCCTGGTTGAGCACCTTCACGACCGGCCAGTTGCTGCGCTTGGCGAAGGCGTACTCGTCGTAGCCGATGGTGCCGACGTTGGTCGGGGACTTGATGTAGCCGGCCACCACGTCGGAGCCGTTCTGCGCGGTCATCCGGCCGGAGGGCGGGAAGAACTCGGTGTAGTCACCGCAGCTCACGCCGTTGACGGACTTGCAGTAGGCGTCCCACTGGTCCTTGTGGGTGTGCTCCATCCAGCGGGTGAACTGCGCGGTGGCGCCGGAGCCGTCGGAGCGGACCACCGGGGTGATCGGCAGGCTGGGCAGCGGCTTGCCGTAGTCGTTGGTGATCTTCGGGTCGTTCCAGTTGGTGATCTTGTTGGTGAAGATGTCCACGACGGTCTGCGGGGAGAGCCGCAGGTCGCGGACCTGCTTGCCGCCGACCACCAGGTTGTACATGAACGTGGTGCCGCCCGCGGTGATCGGGACGTAGGAGAAGCCCCAGGTCGGCTTCTCCGCGCTTCCGGTCCCGGACGCCTGGCCGCCCTGCCCCACCCCGCTGTCCTGCCCCGAGCGGAACGGCACGTCCGAGGCCGTGAAGTCGTCCTGCCCGTTCGACCAGGCGGTGCGACCGGCCGCGGAGCCGACCGGGCTGAAGTTGATCTGGATGCCCTGCGGGGAGACGTCCTGCCGCCACTGGTCGATGGCAGGACCGGCCCAACTGGAGCCGTCCGCGCTCAGCGAGACGGAGGCCGCGAACGCCGGGGACTGCCCCAGCAGCGGGGAGGCCGCCGCGAGCATCAGGGACATCGTCCCCGCCAGCAGCCGGGCCACGGAGCGACTGAGGCCCCTGGACATGTGAACTCCTCTGGTACGGAGGGTGGTTGGTCTGGACATCAGTGCTTCGCCTGCGAGTGGAGGGCGTACGGACGGGCGATGCCCCCGAGGGCGGCCGCCTCCTGGCGGCGGGCCTCCCGGTTGATCCGGCGCTTCTGGGCCCGGGTCAGCTGCCCGGGACGGCGGCCGCCGAGCATGCGCGCGGTGACGAAGAGGATCAGCACCACGGCCATCAGGGTCAGGCCGGCCGCGAAGCCGCGCGCGATCATCCCGTCGTACGGCTGCTTGACGTAGTTCCAGATGTACAGCGGCAGCGACACCTGCTGCGCGTCGAACGGGCTGGCGTTGAACCGCGGGGTGAAGCCGGAGGTCAGCAGCACCGGCGAGGTCTCGCCGACGCCGCGCGCCATGCCGAGCACCACCGCGGTCACCAGACCGGGCCGGGCGGTCGGCAGCACCACGTTCCACACCGTGCGCCACTGGCTGCCGCCGAGCGCGTAGGAGGCCTCCCGCAGGGTGCCGGGCACCAGCCGGATGACCACCTCGGCGGCCCGGGTGACGATCGGCATCATCATCACGGTGAGCGCGAGCGAGGCCGCGAAGCCGCTCTTCTCGAAGCCGAAGGTGAGGATCACGATGCCGTAGACGAACAGGCCGGCCACGATGGACGGCAGCGCCGTCATCGCCTCGACCAGGGTGCGCACCGGGCGGGCCGCCCGGCCGCCGACCTCGGACATGAAGACGGCCGCGGCGATGCCCAGCGGAACGGCGAACAGGGAGGCCAGGCCCAGCTGTTCGAGCGAACCGACGATCGCGTTGAGCGCGCCGCCGGAGGTGAGCGGGTCGAGCGGGCCGGTGCGCTCCATCGACTCGGTGAAGAAGTTGAGGTGCTGGGCCGCCTCCCAGCCCCGGCTGGCGACGTAGCCGATCTGGTCGGCGGTCAGCGCGACCACCAGCAGCCCGGAGCTCCAGGCGACCACGGCGACCAGCCGGTCCCGCACCATCATCGGGTTCCACTGGAGCCGGCCGAGCAGGTAGTAGCCGGCCAGGAAGAGCAGGTACCAGCAGAGCAGGAAGCCGAAGGCGCCGCTGAACGGCAGCACCCGCTCGTATAGCACCCAGTCCAGCGCGAGCGAGCCGACCGCCGCACCCGCCACGGTGAGGACGTCGTCGCGGGTGACGCCGCCGATCCGCAGCTTCTTCTCGGGGCCCGGGGTCCCGGCCGCGGCGGGCCCGGCGGGCCCGGACGCCGCGACCGGCGGCAGGTCGAGCGTGGTCATCGGATGGTCCCTTCACGGTGCGGACGGCTGCGTGCCCTGTGGGCGGACTGACGGTCGGTCATGCTCAGTCCGCCGTCGCGGCGCCGGAGCGCGAGCGGTTGATGACGATCCCGGCCAGCACGTTGACCAGCAGGGTGAGCGCGAACAGCACCAGGCCGGCGGCCATCAGCGCGGAGAGCGACAGCGCGTCCGACTCGCCGAAGCGCAGCGCGATCAGCGCGGAGATCGAGTTGGCGCCGTTCTCCAGGATGTGGGTGATGGCCTTGAAGTTCGGCGAGATGATCAGCGCGACGGCGATCGTCTCGCCCATCGCCCGGCCGAAGCCCAGCATCACCGCGCCGATGACCCCGCCCTTGCCGAACGGCAGGACGACCGCGCGGACCATCCCCCACCGGGTCGAGCCGAGCGCGTACGCGCCCTCCCGCTCGCCCTGCGGGGCCTGGGAGAACACCTCCCGGCTGAGCGAGGTGACGATCGGGATGATCATCAGGGAGACCACCACGCCGGCGATGAAGGTCGACGAGGTGTACGAGGTGCCGATGTCGCCGGTCCGCACCTTGAGGAAGGGGATGTACTCCCCCAGGTGGTTGGCCAGCCAGCGGACGAAGCCGATGATCCGCGGCTGCAGGAAGAACAGGCCCCACAGGCCGTAGACGATGCTGGGGATCGCCGCCATCAGGTCGATCAGCGAGACCAGGGCGGCCCGCAGCCGCACCGGGGCGTACTCGGAGATGAAGATCGCGGTGCCGATCGCCACCGGGACGGCGATGACCAGCGCGATCACCGCGATCAGCAGGCCGTTGGGCAGGACGGCGGCGATGCCGAAGTTGTGGGCGGCGGTCTGCCACTTCTGCTCGGTCAGGAAGGACAGGCCGACGGCGCGCAGCGCGTCGGAGCCGCGCAGGATCAGGAAGAAGGCGATCAGTCCCATGATCGCGAAGACCGAGAAGCCGGCCAGCCGCAGCACGCCGCGGAACACCCGGTCGCCCGGGGTCGCGGGGGAGGTGATCGTGCGGGGCACGTCCTGGTCGGGCCCGTGGTCGGGTTGGCGTGGTGCCCCGGCGTACGGTGCCGCGGGCTCGGCGGCGGATGTCATGGTGTGCTCTCCGTGCTCGGGAACGGGCGTGCTCGGTGAGGGACCGGGGCGCTGCCTCGGCGGGAGGGAAAGCGCTCGGCGGGGCCGGAACGGCGGCCCCGCCGAGCGCGGGTTCCTACTTGCGGCGCAGTCGCGACCACTGGGCGCGGGCGCCGGTCAGCACCTTCGCCCCGGCCGGGGTACCGCCCAGGACCAGCGCGGCCGGTCCTCCGACCAGCAGCACCAGGCCGGCGATCAGCGCGACGGGCAGCAGCAGGCGGGCGGTGCCGGGACGGTCGGGCACCGGGGTGCCGACCGGGGCCGCGGCGATCGCGTTGCCGGAGGGCGCGGCGCCCGCGCCGGGCTTGGCGCCGCCGGCCGCGCCGGGAGCCGCGGCACCGCCGGCCGTGCCGGTCCCGGTGGAGCCGGTGCCGGAGAGGCCGCCGCCGGACAGGCCGTCGGAGGAGCCGAAGCCGGTGCCGCCGGAGTTGCCGTCGGCGGTGGTGCCGCCGGTGCCGGAGCTGCTCACCGGGGTGGTGCCGTCGCCCGTGCCGCCGGAGCCGGAGGAACCGTTGCCGCTCTCCGGGGTGCCCGGCTCGCCGCCGGGTGGAGGGGCGGTCTGGTTGCCGGGCAGCTTGCCGTCCTGGGCCGCGACGTGCTGCACGGCCTCCTGGGCCTGCTGCCGCTGGGCGCCGGTCAGCGCGAGGTAGCCCTGGGCGAGCTGCCCCGGCGCGAGGCCGTAGGTCTGGCCGTCGGTGGTCACGGTCTTGAGGAACTGCGAGATCGACGCGGCCTTCTCGGCGGGCACGCCGCCGGTCGGCACCATCGCGTACTGCACCGCGGTGAGCGGGTACGCCCGCTGGTCACGCGAGAACGCGGTGTCCGGCGTGCCGTAGGGCAGCTGCTGGACCCCGGTGGCGGCGTCGGTCGGCATGTCGCCGACGGCGGCCTGGAAGCCGGCCGTGCCGGGCGACACGAAGGAGCCGGCCGGGTTGAGCAGCGAGGCCTCGGGGAGCGAGAACGCCTTGGCCTGGGCGGTGTCCATGATGGCGAGCAGCGAGCGCACGCCGGGGATCTGCGTGAAACAGGGCTTGTGGCTGCCGTCGGACTCGCTGTTCGGCTGCTGGCAGTTCGGCTGGTACTGCATCAGGTTGCGCGCCACCCGCCCGAGACCGTCGAGCGAGGGGTTCCACTCGTACTGCTTCCAGTGCTTGAAGTCGACTCCCGCGCTGCCCTCCGCGGGCCCGGAGTAGTCCTGGACCTGGAACGCCTCAGCCGGGTAGCCGGCGAACTTCGGCTTCAGGTAGAAGCTGTCGACGCGCATGCCCCACGGGTCCGGCTCACCGTCGAGGAAGCGGCTCGCGTCCGGATCGGCGGCGAGCCACGAGGTCAGCTGGTAGGTGAAGTCGGTGGTGCCACCGGGAACACCGGGGTAGACCGTCAGGGTGCCGCCGCAGCTCGTCGGCCAGTGGATCCCGTTGGCCGCCGTCTCCGGGTTCAGCTGCTTGAACTCGGGGTCGGTGTAGAGGCAGGTCGAGTTGCCGGCCACGGAGGGGATGCTCATGCCCGGCGAGGCGTAGGACTGGGTGAGCAGCTTGGCGACCAGCCGGGCGTTCAGCTTCATGTCGCGGATCTGCCGACCGGTCTTCGGGTCGTCGATCAGGTACGTGACCGAGATGCCAGTCGTCGCGAGCGGGGCGTAGACGTACGGACGGGTGGGCGGCGAGCGGTCGGGCCGCGCCGTCAGCGCGACCTCCGTGCTGCTGCTGCCCCCCAGGAACGCGGCACGGGCCTGCGGCTCACCACCGGCGGGGACGTAGCCCACGGTCATCGGCGAGTCGCCCAGGCACAGGCCCGCCCGCCACTGCTGCATGGCCCGGTTGGCCATCTCCAGACCGGCGGCACCGAAGGCCTGGTTGCTCACCTTGCAGGAGTCCGCCGTGGGGGCGAAGGACAGCGGGACCACCGTCCGGTGCTGCCAGGCGCACTGCTCGCTGGTCCGGTTGCCCGTCTTCCAGTTCTGCTTGCCGGCCTCCATGATTCCGTCGGCAGCGGTGTAGCCGTCCCCGTCGGTGTCCAGGTCGTGGAACTCGCAGTCGGCCTTGCCGTCGAGGACCTCGTAGAGGTCCAGCGGGTCGCCGCCGTAGTTCGGCTCGACCACCAGGGAACAGGGGTGGGTCGCGTCACAGCCGAGCGTGGAGCTCTCCTTGGCGCTCCACACCTCGATCGAGGCGGTGCCCGAGCCGTCCGGGCCGGTGGCGGCGATCACCTGGTTGGTGGGCCACTCCGGCACCTCCGTGCGCGTCGGCCGGGGCGGCTGCTCGAAGCCCTTCGTCGGATCGCCGCCGTAGAGGGTGCTGCCGTAGCAGTCTGTCACCGACGGGTCGGTGCCCCGGCACTGGTAGATCCGCACCGCGTAGAGGATGTGGCTCGACAACGGCTGTGCCGTCGGGGCCGGAGCGTTGGAGCCCAGGTAGACCGTCGGGGTGAAGCCGCTCCAGGAGACCTGGAGGACCTGGTTGGACAGGTTGCTCGTCTGGGAGACGGTCACGCTGCCCTCGGGGCCGTACTTCTTGGCGGACGGAATCCAGACCTTCGGGCCCTTGACCGTCACCGCCGAGTCGGCGTGCGCCGGCGGCGCCGCGCCCAACCCGATCGGAATCACGGCGAGCGCCGCCACCACGGCCTTGGCGAGGACCAGGGCCGGTAGTCGACGGCGCCACCTCCCTCGGCCTCTCGGGTCGGGTACGCGGTTTCTCATGGCGAGGCCTCCGGGAGATGCGGGCCGCCGAGGGAGGCGGCACGAGGGCGTCAATCGCGCTGGGGACGGACGGTTCCGTGCGTACTATTCGGCCAGCCGGACATGGCGGGATCCGGTCGACCAGATGTACGAGACCACAACGCGACGACTCCGTACCGGAGTTGGGAACTCCGCAAGCGGCGGGGGGGCCCCCCCGGGCGGGGCCCCGGGGGCGCCCCCACGTCCATGGCGCGGCGGGCTCAGCCCACGCT
>NZ_JBHJSJ010000057.1:0-58288 GCF_042268845.1 Kitasatospora sp. NPDC056273
CGCAGTGGCTCCCTCCTCCGCCTTGCGATGCACGCACCCCAACGCCGCCCCGCCCGCCCTCCGGGCGGACGACGGGAGTTTGAAGACAGGCCCTAGCGCCCGTCCTCGAACTCGGGTCCGCGGGGCCCGTACGGCCGGGCGGAGCAGGGTCCGCGGGCCCGTACGGCCCGGGCCGTCGGCCGCCGCCGCGGGGCCCGGGATGCGGGTTCCGGCCGTCAGGGGTTGAGCGGGCGGCATCGGACAGGCAGGCTGGGGAGGGGCGGGCCCCAACCTCGGCGGTGGGGAGCGCGGGCGGGGGCGGGCGTGGTTGGATGCGGTCGTAGCGTGGAACACCGACCCGGGGCACCGGGCCCGGGCGCCCTCCGAGGCGGTACGGGCACGGTGGCACGGGACTTGAGCGGACGACGACGGCAGGGACGAACGTGAGGATCTTCCACCGGGCACGGCACCGGCCGTCCGCCACCTGGCGGCAGACGACCGACCGGGCCTTCACGCTGATCGGCGACGGCCGCTACGAGGACGCCGGCGCCCTGCTGGTGATGGCCGCCGACCTGGAGCCGTGGCTCTCCGACTCCTGGTTCAACCTCGCCCTGCTGCACAAGTTCCGCCGGGACTGGGAGCAGGCCCGCTCGGCCGGCCTGCGCGCCGTCGCCCTGCTGGACCGCGAGCACGGCGCCCCGGACTGGTGGAACCTCGGCATCACCGCCACCGCCCTCCAGGACTGGCCGCTGGCCCGCCGCGCCTGGCAGGCGTACGGGCTGAAGCTGTCCGGCGGCCCCGGCGCGCAGCCGGACGGCCCGGTCAGCCTGGACCTCGGCACCACCCCGGTGCGGCTGTCCCCGGACGGCGAGTCCGAGGTGGTCTGGGGCCGCCGGCTGGATCCGGCCCGGATCGAGGTGCTGTCCATCCCGCTGCCCTCCTCCGGCCGCCGCTGGGGCGAGGTGGTGCTGCACGACGGCGCCCCGCACGGCGAGCGGGTCACCGACGGCGTCGCCTACCCGGTGTTCGACGAGATCGAGCTGTGGGCGCCCTCCCCGGTGCCGACGTACGTGGTGCTGCTGCAGGCCGCCACCGCCGGGGACCGGGACGCGCTGGAGCGGCTGGTCGCCGACGCCGGCTACGCGGCCGAGGACTGGACCTCCTCGGTGCGGCTGCTGTGCCGCGCCTGCTCGGAGAGCCGGATGGCCTCCGACGACGGGGTCGCCGCCCACCACGACCCGCACGACGACGGTGACGCCGCCCACCCCGGCCACCTCAGCCACCTCAGCCAGGGCGGCGCGGCCGGGATGTCCTGGCTGGTCGAGCGCGAGTGCGGGATCGCCGCCCCGGCCCACCTGGTGCGCACCCTGCTGGACCGCTGGGTCGCGTCCGCCCCGGGAAGCCGGGCGTACCGGGACCTCGAAGAAGTGTGCTGAGTACCCTGGTGAGGTAACGCGTACACCGACGGAAGCGGAAGACATGGCGGAGCAGGCCGAGCAGCACGAGCACGAGCACGACGTGGAGGGGACGGCGGCCGAGGCGCCCGTGAAGGTGATCGGTGAGGAGCCCGACCTCAGCAAGGGCACCGCCCGCCCGATCACCGTCGTCGGCAACCCGGTGCTGCACCGCGAGGTCAAGGACGTCACCGTCTTCGACGGCGAGCTGTCCGCGCTGATCGACGACATGTTCCAGTCGATGTACGCCGCCGAGGGTGTCGGCCTCGCCGCCAACCAGATCGGCGTCGACCTCAAGGTCTTCGTCTACGACTGCCCGGACGACGAGGGCGTGCGCCACATCGGCCACGTGATCAACCCCGTGCTGGAGGAGTACCCGGCCGACCGCCGCCGCGTCCTGGACGACGGCAACGAGGGCTGCCTCTCCGTCCCGACCGCCTACGCCGAGCTGGCCCGCCCGGACTACGCCGCGGTCACCGGCGTCGACAAGGACGGTCAGCCGATCCGCGTCGAGGGCACCGGCTTCTTCTCGCGCTGCCTCCAGCACGAGACCGACCACCTCTACGGCACCCTCTACATCGACAAGCTGTCGAAGCGGGACCGCAAGGACGCCCTGAAGCAGATGGCCGAGGGCACCCCGAAGTACGCGACCGTGGCGAACGGCTGACGGTCCGTCGTACGCGAGGGCCGGGACACCGCTGGTGTCCCGGCCCTCGGCGTTCCGTGGGGCGGTCCGGTACGGGGGAGCGGCTCAGGACTCGCCGTGCTGGCCGCGGGAGAAGATGGTCGGGCTGCCGGGGAGCTCCGGGTTCGCGCCGAGGTGGTCGGCCAGGTCGCGCACCCCTTCGGCGAGCGAGACCGCCGGCCGGTAGCCGAGGCCCTGGAGCTTGGAGATGTCGCCGACCAGCCGGTAGGTGTCGTCCTCGATCTCCGGGATCACGCTGACCTCGGGCGTGACGCCGGTGGCCTCCCCGATCGTGTTGACGAGGTCGCGCATCGACGCCTCGGTACCGGAGCCGATGTTGAACACCTCGCCCAGCTCGGCCCGGTCGGCGATCGTCAGCAGCCCCTGGACCAGGTCGGTGACGTGGACGAAGTCGCGGGTCTTCCGGTCGATGTCGCCCACGATCTGGATGGGCTGGTGGTTGAGGTGCCAGCGCAGGAACCGGCCGACCTCGACCATCGCCTCGTGCGGGTTCTCGCCCGGCCCGTAGACGCAGAACGGGCGGCCGACCACCACCGGCAGACCGCAGGCGCGGTGGAGCGCCAGGCAGGTGATCTCGCCGCTGAGCTTCGACGCGCCGTACGGGACGAAGGGGCGGGTCGGGTGGTCCTCGTCCATGGGGAATTTCCGCGGAGTTCCGTAGACGGACGCGGACGAGACGTAGACGACCCGGCGGACGGACGCCTTGAGGAGGGCCTCGGCGAAGATCAGGGTGCCGAGTGCGTTGATCTCGAAGTCGAGGCGCGGCTGCGTCACCGACAGCGTGCCGTTCGCGTTCGCGGCGACGTGGAAGACCAGGTCGGCGTCGTCCACGGCCTCGGCGACGGCGTCGACCTCGCGGATGTCCAGCAGGTGCAGGGTGGTCCCGGACGGCGCCGAGATGCTCGTCGCGGTCCGGGCGTTGTCGATGATCGCCACCTCTTTCCCGAGAAAGAGAAGGGCGCTGGTCAGGTGCCTTCCGACGAAACCCAATCCGCCCGACACCAATACCTTGTCGTATTCTTCGAGCATATTATCGATATATCAAGCATCGAACATATTCGCGATCCGGGAATTCGGAATCGCGTCCGTCCGGGTGAAAATCAGGCGGACAGGTGTTGCCCCGGTTCGCGCTGTTACGGCGCGTGGCGCTCCGGTTCGTGGCGTTCCGGCTCCGTGTCGAAGGCGCGGAAGAGCGAGAGGTCGGGGGTGCGGCCGCGGATCGCGGTCCAGGCCTCGTCGAAGCCGCGCCGGACCCCGGCCGGCGGCCACGGGGCGGGCCGCAGCTCCGGGGGGAGGAGCGGGTCGAGCTCCAGGGCGTGGGTGAAGGCCTCGGCCAGGCGCAGCGCGGTGGCGACGAGTTCGACGGAGCCGCGGTCGGGGCCGAGGGGTTCCTCGGCCAGCGCCTCGGCGAGGGGCCGGTAGGCCTCGACCGTCCCGGCCGCGGGCCAGAGGTGCTCGGCGGTGGCGGCGGGGCCGGTGAAGCCCCGGCCGGTCAGGCGGGTGGCCTCCGCCGTGACCAGGTAGGCGTCGACGGTCGCCGCCGAGGCCTCGGCGGCGAGTTCGTCGAGCAGGTCGTGCGGGCTGACGTAGGCGCCGGGCGCGAGCGGGGCGGCGCCGAGCCGGGTCAGCGCGGTGCGCAGGGCGTCGCGTTCCGCCCGGTGCCGCTCGGGGACGGAGAAGGTGTAGAGGCGCCAGAGCCCGTCCCAGGGGGCGCGCCCGGCGTCCTGGGCGTAGGCGAGTGCGACGAACCGGACGTCCAGGTCCGAGCGGAGCCGGCCCGCGTCGGTCAGGACGAGCCGGCCCTTGCGGCCCCGCCCCTCCTGCCGCAGGACGCCCGCCGCCTCCAGCCGCCGTACGGCCAGCCGTACCGGCTGGTCGGACAGGCCGGCCGCCGCGGCGACGTCGTAGACGTAGTCGAGCGGGGCGGTGCCCTGCGGGTCGAAGCAGGCCTCGACGACCGTGCGCGGCGCGGGTCGGTACGGCGCGGCGTTGTCTGCGGACACGGGAGACCTCGGTTCTCGATCACGGGGCCCGGGGCTGGGGCCGTCCGGTCAATGTGCCACATCCGGCACGCGGGAGATCAGGCGCCTTCCCAGGGGTAGCCGTGGCGGCGGAAGGCCGAGGCGATGGCCGCCTTCCCGCCCTCGACGTCGTCGTCGAAGAGGACCCGGCCGACCGGCGACTCGATCCGCACCTTGCCGCCGTGGCGGAAGACGCCGCCGACCTGGTCCCGGGTGATCACCCGGCTGTCGTCGCCCTCGACGACGGTGATGCTCTCGTCCGAGATGCGCAGCGTGGCGGCGTGGTAGGTGACGAACATCCCGACCACGAGCCCGACGGCGGCGAGCGCCACCGGTCGGCCGATCACCATGGCCGGGGAGGTGAACGAGCCCAGGAAGCGCACGGTGTCCGCGTAGGGGATCGGGTGCCGGGCGGCGAACTGGAGCAGCCACGGGACGGCGAAGCCGAGGCCGGCGCCGACCGCGCCGCAGAAGGCCCAGATGACCACCTTGGTGTCGAGGGGCATCCGGAGCTCGGTCACGGCGGACTGGGCGCCGGTATATTTCGTCATGCGTACGACCGTAGCAGATTCGATAGATTTGGGGGTGTGGCCGGAGGCGCTCCGGGACGGGGCGGCGGCCCCGGTGTCACGTTTCCGACGGCTCCCCGGTCCATCTGTCGGGCGCGGTGGCCGCAGTCCGCGCCGCCGACCGAGAGAGGGGACATGACCATGGAGACCCTGACCGTCCGACGCGTCATCGCCGCACCGATCGAGGACGTGTTCGACTGGTGCGCCACCACCACCAACTACACCCGCTCCCCGCTCATTCTCCGGGCCCGCCTGGCCCGGCCGGGCGCCGGTGCGCCGTACGGCGTGGGGGCGGTACGGGTGCACACCTGGGCGATCGGCTGGTTCCGCGAGCGGGTCACCGCGTACAACCGGCCGTACGGCTTCGACTACACGGTCGAGCGCAGCCTGCCGCCGTCCCGGCACGAACTCGGCCGGATGACCTTCACCGAGGTCCCCGGCGGGACGGAGGTCGCGTGGACGACCACCTTCCAGGTCCGGCTGCCCTTCGGCGCGGCCCTCACCCGGGCCCTGGCCAAGCCGGTCATCGCCCACACCTTCGGCCGCATCCTCGCCGCCGCCGACGCCGACCTCACCGCCGGCCGCCGGCGGGCCGGGAACGGCGACGCCGGGTGACGGCGGCGGGCAACGACAGAGGTGCCCCGCACGGCCGAGCCGTGCGGGGCACCTCTGGTGTTTCGTGTGCTTCTTAGAAGTCGTCGTCGAAGGCGACGGAGCCCTCGACGGCGACCTGGTACGCCGAGACGCGGCGCTCGAAGAAGTTGGTCAGCTCCTGGACGTTCTGGAGCTCCATGAAGCCGAACGGGTTCGTCGACCCGTAGCGGATCGGCAGGCCCAGGCGGGCCAGGCGCTGGTCCGCCACGGCCTGCAGGTACTCGCGCATCGAGGCGGTGTTCATGCCGGGCAGGCCGTCACCGCACAGGTCCTGGGCGAACTGGAGCTCGGCCTCGACGGCCTCCTCCAGCATCTCCGTGACCTGCTTGGCCATCTCGTCGTCGAAGAGGTCGGGCTCCTCCTCGCGGACGGTGTCGACCACCGACATCGCGAAGTCCATGTGCATGGACTCGTCGCGGAACACCCAGTTGGTGCCCGTGGCCAGGCCGTGCAGCAGGCCGCGCGAACGGAACCAGTACACGTAGGCGAAGGCGCCGTAGAAGAACAGGCCCTCCACACAAGCCGCGAAGCAGATCAGGTTCAGGAGGAACGCGCGGCGGTCCTCCTTGGTCTGCAGCGAGTCGATGTGGTCGACCGCGTTCATGTACTTGAAGCAGAACTGCGCCTTCTGGCGGATGGAGGGGATGTTCTCCACCGCGGCGAAGGCCGCGTTGCGGTCCTCCGGGTCGGGCAGGTAGGTGTCCAGCAGCGTCAGGTAGAACTGGACGTGCACGGCCTCTTCGAACAGCTGCCGCGAGAGGTACAGGCGCGCCTCGGGCGAGTTGATGTGCTTGTAGAGGCTCAGCACCACGTTGTTGGAGACGATCGAGTCGCCCGTCGCGAAGAACGCGACCAGCCGGCCGATGAGGTGGCGCTCGCCCTCGCTGAGCTTCGCCAGGTCGGCGACGTCGGAGTGCAGGTCCACCTCCTCGACGGTCCAGGTGTTCTTGATCGCGTCCCGGTACCGGTCGTAGAACGACGGGTAGCGCATCGGGCGCAGGGTCAGCTCGAAGCCGGGGTCGAGCAGCATCTTGCGGTCTTCGGGGGTGGTCACTGGCAGGCCTCGCAGGACTCGGGGTTCTCCAGGGAGCAGGCGATGGCGGCTTCCTGCTCCGGGGTGAGGGAGGGGGTGTTCACGGGCACCGGTGCCGGCGCGGCGGCACGGGCGGTGCCGGACGCGGCCTGGGCGATGCGGGTGGCCGGGCGCGAACGCAGGTAGTAGGTGGTCTTCAGACCGACCTTCCACGCGTAGGCGTACATCGAGCTGAGCTTGCCGATGGTCGGCGCCGCCATGAACAGGTTCAGGGACTGGCTCTGGTCCAGGTACGGCATGCGGGCCGCGGCCAGGTCGATCAGCGCGCGCTGCGGCAGCTCCCAGGCCGTCCGGTACAGCGAACGGACCCCGGCGGGCAGCCAGTTCAGGTCCTGGACGGAGCCGTTGGCGTCGCGCAGGGCGTCGCGGGTCTGCTGGTCCCAGACGCCGAGCTCCTTGAGCTCGCGCACCAGGTACGGGTTGACCTGGAGGAACTCGCCGGACAGCGTCTCGCGCTTGAACAGGTTGGACACCTGCGGCTCGATGCACTCGTACACGCCGGCGATGGACGCGATGGTCGCGGTCGGCGCGATGGCCAGCAGCAGCGAGTTGCGCAGGCCGGTCTCGGCGATCCGGGCGCGCAGCGCCGTCCAGCGGTCGGCCCACTGCGGGGCGGCCGTCGGGAAGTGGTCGATGTGCAGCTCGCCGCGGGCGGCGCGGGTCTCGCCGTACGCCTCGTGGCGGCCGAGCTGCTCGGCCAGGTCGGCGGAGCGCTCGTACGCGGTGAGCATGATGCGCTCGGCGATCAGCGTGGACAGGCGGGCGGCCTCGGCGGAGTCGAAGTCGATCCGCAGCTTGAAGAAGACGTCCTGGAGGCCCATCACGCCGAGGCCGACCGGCCGCCAGCGGGAGTTGGAGGTGCCGGCCTCGGTGGTCGGGTAGAAGTTGATGTCCACCACGCGGTCGAGGAACGTCACGGCCGTGCGGACGGTGGCGTCGAGGCGCTCCCAGTCCATGGCGCCGAGCAGGTCGTCGACGGTGGCACCGGGGGCCACGTGGGCGCCGAGGTTGACCGAGCCGAGGTTGCAGACGGCGGTCTCGGAGTCGTCCGTGACCTCCAGGATCTCCGTGCACAGGTTGGAGGAGTGCACGGTGCGGCCCGGCAGGGCGGTCTGGTTGGCGGCGCGGTTGGAGGCGTCCTTGAAGGTCATCCAGCCGTTGCCGGTCTGCGCCAGGGTGCGCATCATGCGGGCGTACAGGGTCTGCGCCGGGATGGTGCGGACGGCCTTGCCGGCCAGCTCGGCCTTGCGGTAGGCCTCGTCGAAGTCGGCGCCCCACAGGTCGACCAGCTCCGGCACGTCGGCCGGGGAGAACAGCGACCAGTCCTGGTTGGCGTTGACCCGGCGCATGAACTCGTCCGGGATCCAGTGCGCCAGGTTGAGGTTGTGGGTGCGGCGGGCCTCTTCGCCGGTGTTGTCGCGGAGCTCCAGGAACTCCTCGATGTCGGCGTGCCAGGTCTCCAGGTAGACGCAGGCCGCGCCCTTGCGGCGGCCGCCCTGGTTGACGGCGGCGACCGAGGAGTCGAGGGTGCGCAGGAACGGCACGATGCCGTTGGACTTGCCGTTGGTGCCGCGGATCAGGCTGCCGCGCGAGCGGATGCGCGAGTAGGACAGGCCGATGCCGCCGGCGTGCTTGGACAGGCGGGCGATCTGCGCGTAGCGGTTGTAGATCGAGTCCAGGTTGTCCAGCGGCGAGTCGAGCAGGTAGCAGCTCGACATCTGCGGGTGCCGGGTGCCGGAGTTGAACAGCGTCGGCGAGGAGGTCAGGTACTCCAGGCGGCTCATCAGGCCGTACAGCTCGGCCACCTCGCGCACCGACTGCTCGGAGTCGCCGACCGCCAGGCCGCAGGCGACGCGGAGCAGGAAGTGCTGCGGGGTCTCGATCACCTTGCGGGTGATCGGGTGGCGCAGCAGGTAGCGGGACTGCACGGTGCGCAGGCCGAAGTACTCGAAGCGGTCGTCGCCGGCGGTGTCGATCAGCGCGTCCAGGGCGGCGGCGTGCTTGGCGACGAAGTCCGCGGTGGTGTCGCCGATCAGGCCCTCGGTGTGGCCGACGGCGATCGAGGCGGAGAAGGACACCGAGCCCTGGCTGTTCGCCTCGTCGACGATCTCCAGCGCGAGCAGGCGGGCGGCCAGCTTCGAGTACTGGGGGTCCTCGGCGATCATCGACGCGGCGGCGTCCACGGCCAGCCCGCGCAGCTCGGCGAAGTCCGAGCCGGCGTGGCGGCCGCGCAGCGCGGCGGCGGCGACATGGCCGGGGTCGACCTCGGTGAGGTCGGTGCTGCGGTCGGTGAGCAGCCGCAGCAGCGCGCCCCCGGGGTCGGAGACCGTCGGGTCGGTGAAGGCGGTACCGGAGCCCTGGGCGGGCAGGGTGGCTGAGGCAGCGGTGGTCAAGGCGCTCTCTCCTGGCGGCGATCGGCGGCGGTGCTCGGGGGGCCACCGGGCCGATCTGGGCAGGGGAGCACGGCGCGAACGCAAAAAAGCGTCGCGCGAGGTGACTCCCCGGCCCGCCCGCGAGGCCCGGAGGGGTACTGCTGGTGCCGGCGCGGCCTCTGCGGGAGGGCCGTGGCGCACGCCGTCGGCAGGTACTCGGACTCGCGGGGTGCGGCTGCTGGAGCCGCCCGCTCACCGCTGCGGGGCAGTCCCGGATTCGCACCGGGTTCCCCTGCATCGACAGCAGAAGCGAGCATACATGTTGTGCCGCCGGACTGCGGCGGCACCATATGTTGTGCCTGTCGTGTCGCGGATGTGCGTGGGCCGGGCGGCCGGTCAGTGCTTCAGATAGACCTTGTACGTGCTCGAATCGCCGGTCGGCGAGGTGAATTGGGCGACCAGCCGGTAGTGTCCGGCGGCGCCCAGGGCCTCGCCCAGGGCCCGGTCGGTGGCCCTCGGCGCGGTGCTGTCGAGGACGACCATGGTGAACCAGCCGTCCCGGATCGCGGCGACGCTGCCGTCGTCGCCGTGGTGCTCGACGCCGGCCCCGTCGCGGTAGTCGGTGCCGGCGCGCGCGGAGACCCACTGCTCGGGCTTGGAGACGCCGCCGAGGTAGTACTCGGCGAGTCCGTCGACCTCGGTGAGGTAGCGGCCCTGGGGCTCCGTGTGGACCCGCAGGACGGCCAGCAGGCGGCCGGAGTCGGGCCCGTTCTGGTAGCGCAGCGCGGACTGTTCCAGGCCGAGGGCGAGCAGGGCGACCCAGACCAGGATGCCGAGCTGGGGGTGGCGGAAGTGGGCGCCGACCAGCCGGGTCAGGCCGACCCCGGCGAGCGGGGCGGCCAGCAGCATGCCGTAGCCGAGGTGGCGGAACAGCGCGCCGGAGGTGCCGGTCCACAGGTGGGCGGCGGGGACCAGCAGGGCGGTGGCGGTCAGGACGGCCCCGAGCAGGGCGCGCCGGCCCCGGGTGGTGGGGAGGGGCTCCTTCTCCGGCGCGTCGTGCTCGGGCATCTGTTCGCGGCGCGCGTAGGCGATGGTGCCGGCCACCGCGAGGACGGTGAACAGGCCGGCCCACTGGAGCGTGCCGAGCAGGACCGAGCCGGCCGAGCCGGGGGCGTTGCCGCGCGAGGGCGACCACCCGGCGACCTTGCCGAGGGTGCCGTACGGGAGCAGCAGGACGAGGGTGCCGAGGGCCGTCAGCAGTGAGCGCAGGGCGGCCGGGCCCACCCGGTGGTACGGCCGGGCGCAGGCGAAGGCGAGGGCCACCAGGGCGGGGACGGCGAAGGCCGCGGAGTAGGCCGTGGCGCAGGCCAGCGCCGTGGGCGGGGCGGCGAGCAGGGCCAGGGCCGGATGGCGGCCGGCGGTGAACACCGTGGTCCAGGCCGCGAGGGCGACCAGCAGGACGGCGAGGGACTCGGGCGCGGCGTAGAAGCCGACCACCACGGTGGACTGGAGGACGGCGTACCCGGCGATGGCGCAGATGGCGACCCGCTCGTTGAACAGCCGCCGGGTCAGCGAGTACAGCAGGACCGTGGTGAGCAGCGCGAAGCCGAGGCTGAGCAGCCGGGTGCCCCAGATGCCGTTGGCGTCGGCGGCGGCGCCGGCCAGCGGCGGGTAGAGCCAGGGCGAGCCGTGCACCCGGTCGACCAGGTCGGTGGTGACGGGGTTGCCGTGCAGCAGGTGGGCCAGCTGCTGGCGGCCGGCGACCATGGCGGCGGCCTCGTCGGGGTGCGCGGCGGCCAGCAGGCGCAGCGAGAGGGCGGCCTGGACGGTGAGGACGGCGCCCAGCAGGCCGCGGGCGATCCACCGGCGCCGGGGGCTGGTGCCCGGGTCCCAGCCGATCGCGGGGACCCGCGGGATGGTGTAGGGGGCCAGCTCGACGCCGTCGGGGTTGTCGACCGATACGACAGGGCGGGGCCCGTCGGGGCTGTCCACCGCCACGGCGCCGGGCCCGTCCGGGTCCGGCTCGGCGGCCGGGTCGTGGGCGGAGCGGCCGTGCGGGACGGGGGAGAACTCGGACTCAGTGCTCATCAGGGGTTCCGGATGTCGAAGCCGTAACGGGGGTCGGACACGCGCTGCTTGAACGCGGCGAGGGTGTCCGGCACGGCCTCGACCCGCCAGTCCGCCCGCTTGACGATGTTGAACCAGACGAAGCCGACGATGTCGTCGTGCGCCTCCAGCCCGGAGAACAGCTGGTCGATGTCCGCGTGCTGGCGCTTGCCCTGCTCGGAGGCGGTCTCGCTGATGAAGAAGGGCTTCTGGGAGAAGCCGCGGATCTCGGCCATGGTCGGGCCGTAGAGCGCGTCGAAGGTCTTGGGCCCGGTCTTGGTGAAGTAGCCGGTCATGCCGGCCCAGTCGACGTAGGTGTCGCCGGGGTAGTACGGCTCCAGGCGGGTGTTGGGCGCGGGGTCGGTGATGTTGGGGCTCCAGACCCAGATCACGTTGGTGGCGCCGGCCTGGTCGAAGAGGTCGTGGACGTGGCGCCAGGCGGCCACGAAGTCCTCGGGGGTGGCGGCCTGACGGCCCCACGGGTACCAGTCGCCGTTCATCTCGTGGGCGATGCTGACGGCGATCGGCAGGTTGAACCTGGCCACGGCCTTGGCGACGCCGCGCACGTAGTCGTCGGTGTCGCCGGCCGCGATCGAGGCGAGCGAGCGGTCGTGCGGCTCCCAGGCCATGAAGGGCAGCGCCCCGGCGTCGTGGATCCGGCGGGCGCCCGCGGTGTCGAAGCCGCCCTTCCAGTGGGCGTAGAACTCCAGGACGTTGGGCTGTTTGCCGATCGCGTCGCGGTAGCCGGGCAGCGCGTCCATCGTGGCGGGGACGTCGGGCAGGGCGGCGCCGAGGTACTTGTGGCTCGGCCTGAGCAGCGGCGTGACGTCGTACGGGACGCCGGCCGGCAGGGCCTTGGGCGTGGCGGGCGCGGCCGGTGCGGTGCCCCCCGCGGCGGGGGCCGCGCCCGGAGCGCCGGGAGTCCCGGGGGCGCCGGGGGCCGGGGTGGCGGCCGGGGCGGCCTGGGCGAGGTCCTTCTGCATCGCGAAGCCGGGGTCCTCGGGGCCGCACGCGGTGGTGAGCAGCAGGCCGGCGGCGGCCAGCAGCGGGAGCGCCAGCCGGTGACGGAGCCGGCCGGCCCGTCTCGGGTGGGCGGTCATGGCGATCACACTGCTTCCGTCGGGCGGGGCTGGACGAGGACCCGGCCCACGATGGTGGCGTAGAAGAGGCCGGAGGCGAGGACGAGGGCGAAGTTCAGCGGGCCCATGGTGAGCATCCGCCAGATGCTCAGCAGCACCCAGAGCAGGGCGGTTCCGCCGCCCCAGGCGATGACGCCGATCCAGAACCGCCGGGTCCTGTTCCGCTTGGCGCCGCTGGAGCCGGTCGGCTGCCAGGCCATCCGGTTGCGGCGCACGATGTCCCAGATGGCGAAGACGTGCGCCCAGCCGTACATCATGCGGGCGGCCCAGGCCTCCAGCCGGTAGGGGTTGCGGTGCCAGAGCGGGAAGATGACCGTCGCGTAGAGCAGGCCGGGCAGCACCAGCGCGGTGTTCTCCCAGCGGATCAGGTCGGGGCGGGCGAGCAGCAGGACGATCGGGATGAGCGGTGAGACGACGGTGAACAGCGCCGTGTGGATGTAGTAGAAGAAGCCGGACAGGTAGCAGGCCCGGGTGATCGGCCGCAGCTTGGTCTGCCAGAACTTCTTGCTGCCGAGCAGGCTCATCGAGCCGGTGCACCAGCGGTACTGCTGGTTGAAGAAGCCGCCGACGTTGTCCGGGCAGACGCCGGTGGCCAGCGCGACGGGTATGTACTGGAGGTCCCAGCCGAGGCGGCGCAGGTCGAACCCGGTGTGCACGTCCTCGGAGTGGCCGATCAGCGTGGTGCCGCCGTTCTCCTCCAGCGCCGCGCGCCGGTACACCGCGCAACTGCCCACGCAGATGGCGCCGTCGCTGCGCTGCCGGGAGACCTGGACGGTCCGGTAGAACAGCTCCTGGACGGCGCCGGCGCCGCGCTCGATCCAGTTCTGCGAGTCCAGGATGCGGAAGAACTGCGGGGACTGGACGATGCCGAGGCGGGGGTCGGCCTCCATGTAGGGGAGCATCTCGTTCAGCAGGTCCGGCCGGGGCGCGAAGTCGGCGTCCAGGATGAGGATGTAGTCGCTGTCGGAGTTGCGGAAGCCGAACTGGAGGTTGCCGGCCTTCTTGAACCAGCCGAGCTTGTCGCGGGTGCCGTACACGAACCCGAAGTCGATGGCCATCTGCGCGAGTTGCGGGCTGTTGCTGTCGTCGAGGACGTACGGGGTGACGTCGCCCGGGTACTGGTCGCGGAGCCGGGCGACGTGCGTCCAGGTGTTGTGCAGGACCTCGATCGGCTCGCCGGCGACCGGGAGGAAGATGTCGACGGTCGGATGGTGCTCGGGCTGCCAGGACTTGACCAGGGCCCGGTGGGCGGAGAGGTCGAAGGTCTCGTTGAAGCCGTGCACCCAGCGGGATATCAGGTAGTAGACGATGGTGAAGGCGAGCGGCGGTATGAAGAAGAGGAACCACGGCGTCGCGCTCAGCAGCCCGATCTCGCTGGCCACCATGCAGGCGAAGCTGATGAGGGAGAAGCAGGTCAGCACCCACAGGTTGGTGCGGGCGTAGAGGTACTTCTCGGTGTTGTCCGGGGGTTGGGGGAGCAGCCCCCACCGGTTGCGGGCGGCCGGGCCGCGCCGGCTGCGGCGTCGTGAGACCGGCGGCTGACCGCTTCCCGCGAGTCGCGCGCTCTCGGTGACAGTCACGTGCTCTACTCCCCCGAAGCCGTACTGAGTCTGAACCGTCCCCGGGTGGTGGCCGTTGTCGCTCGGGCACCAGGGGACGCCAGGATCGTACGGGACCGATCGCTCTGCGTCCGCTTCCCCCTGTTCGACCGGCCGCCCGGAACCGATATCGAGCTCCGATCGTGATGTGAACGGGGGTGCGGCCGGAGCGCCTGTGTACGGTTGTCCGTTCGACGGGCGAGGACGGTTCGGGGGAGAGCGATGGGCATCGAGGACGGCGCGGCCGGGCGCGTGGCGCGGGGCCTGCGGGCGGTCGCCGCCTTCGGTGCGGTCGCCGCGCTGCTGGCCGGGTGCAGCGGCGACGTCGGGGCGGTGGAGCCGCCGGCCGTCCCGGCGACGGCGCTGTCCGGGCCGGGCATCTGCTCGACCGCTCAGGAGCCGTTCCCCAAGCTGGCGATGGACGGCGGCGCCAAGATCCTCGAACCGAACCCGTGGAACACCGCGGGCACGGTCTGCGTGGACCCGGTCGGGGACAGCGGGTTCACGGTGTCCCGGATCAACGACTTCGTCCCGAAGAACCCGCTCGCCCCGGGCGCCTACCCCAACGTCTCGACCGCCCCGGGCGCGAGCGGACTGCCGGTGCCGGTCAGCGCGCTCGGCGACGCCACCGCCGACTGGGACGCCAACGGCCGGGTGAGCGGCTCCTTCAACCTCTCCTTCGACCTCTGGTACGGCTCCAGCCCGGACAACTGCCTGCCGGGGGAGAGTGCCGAGGTGATGATCTGGCTGGACGCCACCGACAACGTGCGGCCCGCCGGCGACAAGGTGGCGGACGCCCTGCCGTTCGGGGACGCGAGCTACCACGTCTACCAGGCGCCGATCACCGGCCCGCACAGCGTGATCAGCTACGTCCGCACGGCACCCACCCACACCACCCGCGGCCTCGACCTGCGGCTGTTCACCGCCGACGCGATGGCGCGCGGCTACGTCCCGAAGAGCTCCTACCTCTGCCGGGTGCAGGCGGGGTTCGAGGTCTGGAGCGGCGGGACCGGCCTGCGCAGCAACTCCTTCGCCTTCCACAACCGGGTCGGCCTGCCGGCCGGCGAGGTCCCGGCGGGCGCCCCGGGGATCTGCCTGCGGCACGGCGGCGGCGGGACCGCCGGCAGCCCGGTGACCGTCGGATCCTGCGGCGACCAGGCCGTCTCGACCGGGTGGACGGTGGGCAACGACGGTTCGCTGCGCGGCGGGGCGGCCTGCCTGGCACCGGGCGCCGACCGCTCCTCGGTGACCCTGGCCGAGTGCACCGGCGGCTCGGCCCAGCGCTGGGTCACCGCCCCCGGGCAGCGGCTGAAGCACCCGGACACCGGGCTGTGCCTGGGCACCGCGGGCGGGGCGCTCGCGGACGGCACGGCGGTGCTCCTGCGCCCGTGCGCGGACACCGTCTCGCAGCGCTGGAAGCTGCCCTACAACGGGGTCGCGTGAGCCGGCGTCGCACCCGGGAAACCCCGGCCGCGCTGACGTTTCGTCCGCGCACCCCCCATGGGCGTGTCGGGGTGGATGCCCTAGCATTCGGGCCATGAGCGATCGACCGGTACCGAGTGGCGAGCCGGGCCAGCCCGCCACGCCACCGCAGCAGGCACCGGCCGGGGGGCCCGCTCCGGCCACCGGTGTGCCACCGCAGTTCCCGAGCGGAGCCTTCGGCCCCGCGTCCGGCTACGGGCCGCCGCCCGCACCCGCGCAGCCCCAGCAGATGACGCCGCATCCGGTCGCGCAGCCGGTGCCGCCGGTGCCGCACCAGGGCGGCGGACCCGCCCCGGTGGCGCCGGGGCCGGTGCAGCCCGGTCCGGTGGCGCCGCAGCCCGGCCCGGTGGCACCACAGCCCGTCCAGCCGCAGGCGGTTCAGCCGCAGCCGCAGGCACCGATGCCGCAGCCCGGACCGGCCGTCGGGCAGCCCTTCCCGCCGGGCCCGCAGCCGGGCCAGCCGCAGCCGGGCCAGCCCGTGGCGCACTGGCAGCAGCAGGGCGGCTTCCAGCCGCCCGTCCCCCCGCCCGGCCCGGCGCTCTCCCCGGCCGGCACGCCGAACTGGGAGGCGCTGGCCGAGCAGAACGAGCAGTCCGCCAAGCGCGGCCGCAGGCTCAAGCTGATCGGTGCGGTGACCGCGGTGGTCGTGGTGGCCGCCGCCGGTGGCGGCGGGTACTGGTACTACCAGCACGGCAAGGAGAAGACGCCGACGGCCCATGGCGCCGGCTCGCCGACCCCGACGGTCACCGGCCCGTCGAACACGACGAGCGCGCCGCCGCTCAAGGGCATCGACAGCCCGCCGACCGTCGGCTCGCTGCCCGCCAAGAAGGGCGCGGCCGCGCTCAACCTGGGGGCGGACGCCAAGCAGGGGACGATGGCCGGATTCTCCGGGCAGGTCCTCAAACTGCCCAGTGGCCAGGACTCGTTCGCCTCGACCTCCACGTCGGTCGTCGAGGTCAACAAGAGCTTCACCGTCTCCGCGCGGGTGCTGGTCGACGTGCCCAACGGCAACCGCAGCGCGGTCAGCCAGGGCGACGGCCAGTACTACTCGTTCGCGCTGGGCCGGGCCGGCAACAACGGGCACGACCAGTGGTACTTCAAGGTCCAGGTGCCGGGCGGCGGTTCGGCGATCGCCTGGTCCAAGGGCGACGCGACGGTCAACCAGTGGGTGCTGCTGACCGGCGTGTACGACGACCCGTCGGGCCAGCTCACCCTGTACGTCAACGGCGCTCCGCAGTCCTCGGCCAAGTCGGCCGGGGTGCAGCCGAGCGGCAGCAACTCCCTCCAGGTCGGCCGGCTGAGCTCCAACTCGCAGTGGGCCGACCCCTGGCACGGCGCCGTCGCCGACATCCAGGTGTGGGACCAGGTGCTGCCCGAGGCCGACATCGTCAAGATCGTGGCCGGCCCGAGCTCGCCGCCGTCCATCGCGCCGACCGGCGCCTGGCTCGGCGGCTAGGGCCTGTCTTCGAACTCCCGTCGTCCGCCCGGAGGGCGGGCGGGGCGGCGTTGGGGTGCGTGCATCGCAAGGCGGAGGAGGGAGCCACTGCGGTGGGGGCACCTCCCGGCCGAAGGCTGGGGGCCATTGGCGACCGACGACAACGCGGCGAGGTGCGTGCCCCGGCGTCGCCCCGCAGACGCGAGTTCGAAGACAGGCCCTAGCACCGCCAGGGGCGGGTCCCGCGGGATCCGCCGCGGGGCCGACCGGCCCCCGTGAACGTCCGGCCGCCGCCCCCGGCAGTGTGGGGCGGCGGCCGAAGCGCGCCCCGGGGCGCGCGCTCCACGGCGCGTCCGGATGCGAAGTCCCAGATGAGGAGCAGTACTGATGAGCGCGGACGGCCGCTGGATCCGGCCCGAGTCCACCCGCAAGCCCGTCCTCGGCGGAGCCCGGCCGGGCGGGGTGGCCCTCGGCGAGCGCGGCCGGACGGGCCCCGGGCCGACGCCGGTCTCCCCGGCCGACCGGCGCCGCCGCAGGCCCGGGCCGCCCCGGGTGCCGCACCCGGCCCGGCCGGTGCTGCGGGCGGACTGGCTGCCGCTGCTGGCCGTGCTGCTGGTCCAGGCGGCGCTCTCGTACCACCTGATCCTCAGCAACACCGCCTTCATCGACGAGGGCACCTACATCTACGCGGGCTACCAGGAGATCGCGCACCTGCGGCACGGCACCCCGGTGTCGACGTACGAGACCTTCTTCTCCGGATCCCCGCTGATCTACCCGGTGGTGGTGGCCGTCGCGGACTTCGTCGGCGGGCTGAACGGCGCCCGGCTGCTGAGCCTGGCGTTCATGCTCTCCGCCACCACGGCCGTCCACCTGGCCACCCGTCGGCTGCACGGCTCGCTCGCGGCGTTCTGCGCGGCGGCGGCCTTCGTCGCGCTCGGCCCCACCCAGTTCCTCGGCGGCCTGGCCACCTACGACGCGATGGCGCTGGCGGTCCTCGCCTGGGCCGGGTACTTCGCGGTGCGGCTGACCACGGGCGGCGGGTACCCGAGCCTGGTCGCCTCCGGGCTGCTGCTGGCCCTGGCCGGCGCCACCAAGTACGCCGCGCTGCTGTGGGTGCCGGTGGTGTGCGGCATCGCGGTGCTGGCCGGGCCGCGCGGGTCGCTGCGCAGCTGGGAGGCCTGGCGGCGCGGGCTGCTGGTGCTGCTCACCTTCGTGGTGGCGGTCGGCGCGGCGGCGCTGGCGGCCGGCGAGAAGTACGTCAACGGCTTCAACCACACCACGCTCAAGCGCGCCCCGGGCCACGACTCGTACTCCTACGTGGCCTCGGAGGCCGCCCGCTGGGTGGGTCCGCTGCTGGTGGTCGCGCTGGCCGGGGTGCTGGTGCAGCTGGTGCGGGCGCGGCGGCGCGGCGGCGCGGCCTGGCCCGAGTTCTGGCTGGCGCTGTTGCTGCTGCTGGCCGGGCTGATGGCGCCGGTGAACCAGATCCGCATCCACACCTGGCTGTCGCTGCAGAAGCACGTCGACTTCGGCGCCTGGTTCTCCTGCATCGTGGTGGGCCTGGTGCTGGCCCGTACGGCGCTGTGGCTGAAGGGCCGTCTGCACCTGGTGGCCGGGGTGGCGGCGGCCGCCCTGGTGGTCGGCCCGCTCGCCTGGGTGGGCGCGGCCCAGGGCCGGGAGATGTACGGCGAGTGGTCGAACTCGAAGGAGTTCGTCGCCGCCCTGGAGCCGTACATCGTCAAGGGCGACGACCGGTACCTGGTCGAGAACTACAACGTCCCCGCGTACTACCTGCGCAAGCAGACCACCTGGCAGCAGTGGCACGACCTGGTGGCCGTCTTCCGCCGGGACCCGGCCACCGGCGAGATGCAGAACGGGGTGCCCGCGATCCAGGCCGGCATCCAGGCCCACGAGTGGAAGGTCGTGGTCCTGGACTTCACCCAGACCGGGGCCACCGACAAGGCGATCCAGCCCACCCTGAAGGCCTCCGGGTACCGGGTGGTCACCGTGGTGACGAGCGGGAAGCACGGCCGGTACACCGTCTACGTGGCGCCCGGGTACGACAAGAAGCCGTGACGGGCGCCCGGGCCGGTCGTCAGAAGGCCATGGTGTAGACCATCAGGTCCATCCCCGGGTACGGGGCCCAGTCGCGTTCGGGGGTGCGCCGGAAGCCGATGCGCTCGTAGACGCGGTGGGCGGTGGTCATCTCCGGGCGGGTGGAGAAGGCCATGCCGGCCAGGCCGAGTTCGCGGCTGCGGGTGACGGTGGCGCGGACCAGGGCCTCGCCGACGCCGCGGCCGCGGGAGGCGGCGGCGGTGGCGAGCATCCGTATCTCGCCCTCCCGCGGGGTGGCGATGTCCGCCCACTCGGTGCCGCCGACCGCGTAGGTCACGCAGCCGAGGACCCCGGCTCCGGCCGTGTCGACGGCGACCAGGAGTTCGGCCTCGCGGGCCCGTCGCCCGGCGTCGCGCAGCAGGTCGACGTAGCTGCTCGTGGGGTTGGTGAAGCCGTCGCCGACGAAGGCCTCGACGGTGATCCGGCCGGCGTCGGCGAGGTCCTCCGGGAGGGCCTGGCGGATGAGGAAGTCCATGCGGCCAGTGTGCCGGAGCCCTGGTCGGGACGGTCCTCCGGGGTCGAACGGGTCGAACGGGTCGAAGCGCTCGACGGGGCCGCCTTCGCGGCCGGGTCGGCGGTGCCGTGCAGCCGGTCGGGGCGGGCCGGGTCGGCCGGGTAGCCGCCCGGGCGGTGGTAGTTGTCGCGGCCGGCCGCCGGGCCGTGGGAGGTCTCGCGGCCGATCAGCAGGCCGAGCAGGCCGAAACCGCCGACGGCCGCGGTCATCGCGAGTGAGCCGATGAGGGTGTCGCTGTCCATGGGCACCACTGTGGCCGGGCGGCGCCGCGGCCACGAGTGGCAGGAACGACCGATCACCTCGAAATCCTGCCATCCTCCCGCCGTCCTCATTCCTTCCGCCGGGGCGGGCGCCGGGGGCATCCTGGTGGGCATGCTGAAGAACGTGGTCGCGGTGGTGCTGGAGGAGGTCCACCCCTTCGAACTGGGTGTGGCCTGCGAGGTGTTCGGCCTGGACCGCACCGCCGACGGGCTGCCGGGCTACGACTTCGCGATCGCCGGGGCCCGTCCCGGGCCGCACGCCACCCACTCCGGCTTCGCGGTGGACGTCCCGTACGGTCCCGAGCGCCTCGCCGGTGCGGACCTCGCCGTGGTCACCGCGGCGAGCATCCGCCCCGGCTACCCGGAGCCGCTGCTGGCGGCGCTGCGCGGGGTGGTCGAGGGCGGCGGCCGGGTGCTGTCCATCTGCAGCGGCGCCTTCGTGCTGGGCGCCGCCGGGCTGCTGGACGGCCGTCGTGCCGCCACGCACTGGCGGCACGGCGAGGAGCTGGCCGAGCGCTTCCCGCTGACCACGGTCGAGCCGGACGTGCTGTACGTGGACGACGACCCGGTGATCACCTCGGCCGGGACGGCGGCCGGCATCGACGCCTGTCTGCACCTGGTGCGCAAGGTGCAGGGCGCCGAGGTGGCCCGGGAGATCGCCCGCCGGATGGTGGTGGCACCGCACCGGGAGGGCGGGCAGGCCCAGTTCGTGAACCGGCCGCTGCCGGAGGCCGCCGGCGACTCGCTGGCCCCGCTGCTGGACTGGATGCGCCACCACCTGGCCGAGGAGGCCACCGTCGAGCAGCTGGCCGCCCGGGCGCACATGTCGCCGCGCACCTTCGCCCGCCGCTTCCAGCAGGAGACCGGCACCACCCCGCACCGCTGGCTGGTCGGGCAGCGGGTGCTGCTCGCCCAGCGGCTGCTGGAGTCCACCACCGAGCCGGTGGACGCGATCGCCGCCCGCTGCGGCTTCGGCAACGCGGCCGCGCTGCGGCACCACTTCGGCCGCCGGCTGGGCACCACGCCGCTGGCCTACCGGCGTTGCTTCGCCGACCCGGACCCGGACCCGGACCCGAAGGCGGGCTGAGGGGCCGCAGGCTCGCGCCAGCAGGTTCCGCCGGCCGTCAGTCAGCCCCGGCCGTCAGGTGCCCGACGCCGTTCCAGCCGTCCGGCCGCAGCCGCCCGTCCTGGGCCCGCCAGAGGCTGGTGGAGCAGTTGTGCACCGGCCCGAGCGCGGTGAGCTGGTCCTCGGTGAGCCGGTCCAGCGCGTAGCGGAGCATCAGCACCGTGCAGTCGTGCGCGACCAGCAGGACGGGCCGTCCGGCCTCCTCCTCGCAGAGGTCCCGCAGCAGGCTGCGCACCCGCAGGGCGACGTCGGCCCAGGACTCGCCGCCCGGCGGGCGGTAGTACAGCTCGCCCATCTTGCGCCGCCGGGCCGCCTCCTCCGGGTGCTTGGCCTCGATCGCGGCCTTCGGCAGCATCTCCAGGACGCCGAGCTCGCGGTCGCGCAGCCGCTCGTCGTACCGGACGGCGAGGGTGACCGGGACGGAGCCGAGCCCGGCGGCCTGGGCGAGCGCGATCCGGGCGGTCTCGGCGGTGCGCACGTACGGCGAGCACCAGACGCTGCGCGGGCGGTCGGCGCTGGGCAGGCCGGCCCACCAGTGGCCGAGCGCCTGGGCCTGCTGCCGGCCCTGCAGCGACAGCGGGATGTCGGCGTCGCGGCAGCTGATCGGGACGCTGAGCGCTCCGGCGGCCTCGGCCAGCTGGAACTCGACGTTGGCGGTGGACTCCCCGTGCCGGGTGGCGATCAGCACGGACGGCAGCCGGCCGGCCGCCGACGGGCGGTGGGCGGTGCCGTGCTGGCCCTGGCCGGTGGTGTGCGGCCCGTGGCCGGCGGTGTGCTGACCCTGGGCGGTGCCGTGCTGGCCCTGCGCGGTGACGTGGTGGTGCTGGCCCTGCGTGGACTGGTGCTGGCCGTTGAGGGTGGTGCCGAGTTCTGCCATGGCCGCGAGCTCCCCGTGGTCGATCAGGTCCCGGCCGGATGCCGGTCCGGTCTGGTGGTGCCCGGCGTGCACGCCTGTTCATACATATGATCGCGCCGCCTTCTCCAGTGTTCACGGAGAAGGCGGCGCGATCACAGGGCGCGTACCGCGCGAATCAGTGCGCCGCTACAGGCTCCGGCGCGTTCTTCAGCTCGTCGTCGCCGGCTTCGGCGCTGTAGTCGGACGGCCTGGTCTCGTCCGGGCCGTCCGGCGCCTTGACCGCCCGCAGCACCAGGGTGAGCGCCACCGCGACGACCAGGTTGAGGGCGAAGGCGGTGACACCGATGTAGCCGATCTCGCCGATGCCGGGGATCTCGGCCGCGTTGCCGCCGAAGTGCTTGGTGGCCGGGCTGGCGATCCCGTACGCCTTCCAGGTGCCGTACACCATGCCGGCCGCCCAGCCGGCGAACAGCGCCCAGTGGTGGAACCAGCGGGTGAACAGGCCGCCGACGATCGCCACGAAGGTCTGCAGGATCCACAGGCCGCCCAGCAGCTGGAGGTTGATCGCGGCCTGCTTGTCCATGCCGAGCACGAAGACCAGCGCGCCGACCTTCACCAGCAGCGAGACCAGCTTGGCGATCCGGGTCTCGTCGGCGGGGGTTGCGGCGGGCTTGAGCCACTCCTTGTAGACGTTGCGGGTGAACAGGTTGGCCGCCGCGATGGACATGATGGCGGCCGGCACCAGCGCGCCGATGCCGATCGCGGCGAAGGCCACGCCGGTGAACCAGTCCGGGAACATGTCCGCGAACAGCTGGGGCACCGACAGCTGGGCGTTGTAGCCCTTGACGCCCTTGCCGACGCCCGCCGCGAGCGCCATGAAGCCGAGCAGCGCCAGCAGGCCCAGCATCAGCGAGTAGGCGGGCATGATCGCCATGTTGCGGCGCACGGTCTTGCGGGACTTGGAGGCCAGTACGCCGGTCACCGAGTGGGGGTACATGAACAGCGCCATCGCCGAGCCGAGGGCGAGCGTGGCGTACGTCCACTGCTTGTTCTCGGGGATGGTCAGCGAGCCGCCCTTGACCTCCTTGAAGTGCTGCGCGGCCGAGTCGAAGATGTGCCCGTAGCCGCCGAGCCGGATCGGGATGTAGATCACCGCGACGATGATCACGATGTAGACCAGGGCGTCCTTGACGAAGGCGATCAGCGCCGGGGCCCGCAGGCCGGAGGAGTAGGTGTAGGCGGCCAGCACGCCGAAGGCGATGAACAGCGGCAGGTCCTTGACGAACCAGTTGGCGTTCTCCCCGCCGCCGACCCCCAGCACGTCCAGCACGGCCTGGATGCCGACGAGTTGCAGGGCGATGTACGGCATGGTGGCCAGGATGCCGGTGAGCGCGACCACCAGCGACAGCGGCCGCGAGCCGTACCGGCCGCGCACGAAGTCGGCCGGGGTCACGTAGCCGTGCACCCGGGAGACCGACCAGAGCCGGGGCAGGAAGAGGAAGACCAGCGGGTAGGCGATGATCGTGTACGGCACCGCGAAGAAGCCCGCCGCGCCGGTCGCGTACACCGCGGCCGGGACGGCGACGAAGGTGTACGCGGTGTAGAGGTCGCCGCCGAGCAGGAACCAGGTCACCCAGGTCCCGAAGCTGCGGCCGCCCAGGCCCCACTCGTCCAGGTGCGCGGCGTTGTCCGCGCGGCGCCAGCGCGAGGCGAGGAAGCCCATCACGGTGACGAGGGCGAAGAACAGCACGAAGACCACGAGGGCCGGCACGTTGACGTCCTTCATCGCGCACCGCCCTTCCGGGCCGCCTTGCGGGCCTTCTCGTCCCGGGTGATCAGCAGGTAGGCGGCGACCGTGAACACGGCCGACACCGGCACCCAGAGCAGCTGGTACCAGTAGAAGAACGGCACCCCGGCCACCGCCGGGTCGCTCTTGTCGTACGAGGACACCCAGAGCGTCGCGACGATCGGCACGAGCAGGGCGAGGCCGGCCAGCACCCGCTCGGGCGTCACGGCCGGGACGGGCCTCCCGGCTGGCTCGGGCATGACATCTTCGACGCTGGGGGGATCAGAGGGCATCTTCGGCTCCGCTCCGGAGGGGTTCCCCGTCGGCGCCGCAGCCCCTCGGCGCCGAGCGCCGCACGGGCCCGCCGAGCAGCACCATCGGTGATCGGCAGTCAGGTCAGTACGGCTGCGCAATCTAGAGCATGGGGTGATCCATGTCACCGGGATTGACCGAACTTCCCACCAGCCGGACGCAACCGGCCGGAGTCCGCCGCCGGGGGGCGCAAAAGCCACCACCGCCGGGGGCCGCGGGAGAAGCCGCCGCGGAACGCGAAGGGCACCGGCGCGCGGGTCGCGCGCGCCGGTGCCCGGGATGCGGTGGGGGAGTGCGGCTACTCCGGACGCTTCAGTCGGGTGATGAACTTGTAGCGGTCGCCGCGGTAGATGGAGCGCACCCACTCGACCGGGGCCCCGTCGTTGTCGAAGGAGTGCCGGGAGAGCTGGAGCATCGGCAGGCCGAGGTCGGAGCCGAGCAGGCCGGCCTCGCGCGGGTTGGCCAGGGTGGTCTCGATGGTCTCCTCGGCCTCGGCCACGGTGACCCCGTACACCTCGCGCAGCGCCGCGTAGAGGGAGGTGTGCTTGGCCAGGTTCCGGCGCAGGGCCGGGAAGCGCTTGGCGGAGAGGTGGGCGACCTCGATGGCCATCGGGTCGCCGTTGGCGAGCCGCAGGCGCTCGATCCGCAGCACCCGGCCGCCGGGCTTGATGTCGAGCAGCGGGGCGAGCCGGTCGTCGGCGGTGATGTAGCCGATCTCGATCAGCCGGGAGGCGGGCTCCAGGCCCTGGGCCCGCATGTCCTCGGTGTAGGAGGTCAGCTGGAGGGCCTGGGCGACCTTGGGCTTGGCGACGAAGGTGCCCTTGCCCTGGATGCGCTCCAGCCGGCCCTCGACGACCAGCTCCTGGAGGGCCTGGCGCACGGTGGTGCGGGAGGTGTCGAACTGGGCGGCGAGCGCCCGCTCGGGCGGCACCGGGGTGCCGGCGGGCTGGGTCTCGGTGAGCTGCAGCAGGTGCCGCTTCAGGCCGTAGTACTTGGGGACGCGCGCGGTCGGGTCGGTGCCGGCCTGCGTCGGGAGGCTGTTCACCTCGGGGTCGTTGACCTGGGCGGTGGATCCCCCGTCGCTGCTCATCGGACCTGTTCTCCCGCTTCTCGCGAGGCCTACGGCGACCCCGCCACATCGTTAACGGCTCACATCGTTGCATGTATGGCTACGGAACGAATACCTCATCACGCGATGAACGATGTGCGGTGTCGGCTTGATAACGGGTGGTCGAGATCGGTCGAACAGCCGTTGACAGGCCCATTGGTCTAGGCCAAGCTCCAGGCAGCTGGTCTACACCACTAGGCCGGTAGCTATGAATCCCCCCACCCGTTCGAAGGGGTCCGCGGCACCTTTCCCCCCGCTTTGTGTGGGTCTGCCGCTGCCGCCCGACGGGGGTAACCCAGGCATCCCTCAGGAGGATGGCGTAATGAAGCGTCAGCTCATCGCGGCGGTCGGCGTCGCAGCAATGGTCGTCGGCCTGGCGGCTTGCGGCTCGGACGGCAAGAAGAGCGAGGGCGACTCGGGGTCGTCCTCCGCCTCCGCGGCGGACAAGTACAAGGGCAAGACGCTCAAGGTCTGGACCATGACCGGCTCCGCCCCGAAGGGCTGGACCGACGCGGTCAAGACCGAGTTCGAGACCACCTACCCGGGCTCGAAGGTCGAGTACGCGACCCAGGAGTGGGGCGGCATCGGCGCCAAGATCACCGCCGCGCTGTCGGAGGGCTCGGTCGACGTCCTGGAGGTCGGCAACACCCAGACCGCCGGCTACGCCTCCTCGGGCGGTCTGCTCGACCTCACCAAGGAGAAGGCCGCCCTGGGCGGCGACGCCTGGCCCGCCAACCAGAACGAGTCCGCCGTCCTGGACGGCAAGCAGTACGCCGCCCCGTGGTACGTCACCAACCGCGTGGTCGCCTACAACAAGGACCTGTGGACCAAGGCCGGCCTGACCGACACGCCGAAGACCCTGGAGGAGTTCTACAGCGACCTGGAGAAGCTGAAGACCACCGAGGGCGTCGTCGACCCGATCTACATGCCCGGCCAGGAGTGGTACGTCTACTTCGGTCTGCTCACCAGCGAGGGTGGCAAGATCGCCAAGAAGGACGGCGACAAGTGGGTCGGCGGCCTGGGCTCGCCCGAGAGCCAGAAGGCCTTCGAGACCTACAAGAAGCTCCAGGGCTACTCGGCCACCGGTCCGAAGGACAAGGACGAGGCCACCCCGCAGCAGAAGGACGTCTTCGCCCAGGGCAACGTCGGCGCCATGATCGGCCTCGGCTGGGAGCTGCCGGACGAGAAGGCCATGCCGAAGGACAAGATCGGCTACTTCGCGCTCCCCGGCAAGACCGCCGACAAGCCCACCGGCGTGTTCCTCGGTGGTTCGAACCTCGCGATCGCCTCGCAGAGCAAGAACACCGACATGGCCAAGGACTACCTGAAGATCGCCCTCAACGACAAGAACGAGGGTCTGTTCGCCGCCGCCGGCATCACCACGAACAAGCCCGCGCTGAACGCCAACATCCAGGGCGACTTCGCCAAGGCCGCCCAGCAGGGCGCCACCGTCGGCGCGATCACCCCGAACACCCCGAACTGGTCCAGCGTCGAGGACAACCCGAACCCGGTCAAGGAGTTCCTGACCGCTGTCCTCCAGGGCGGCGACTTCGCCTCCACGGCCAAGAAGTACGACGACGAGATCGCCAAGAAGCTCAACCAGAAGCAGTAAGCACCCGGGACCCGTCCTCGGCCCTCCCGCAGGCGGGAGTCCGGGGGCGGGTCCCAGCAGCGTCGTTCACCGGCCCCCGGCGGGGGGCCGGTGGGCGGCGCCTGTCCGTCGTGGCCAGGTTGTGAGGAAGTGAGAACGATGGCTGTGCATTCGGAGCGGGTGCAGACACAGTCCCCGGACCCAGGGAAGGCCGCTGTGGCCGGTCAAGAGACGAGCGCCTCGGGCGGCGGCTCGAAGGGCACCGCGCCGAAGGGCGCCAGATCCGCGGGCGGCCCCAGCCTGGGCTCACGCCTCGCGCCGTACCTGCTGCTGCTGCCGGCCACCGTGGCGACCCTGGCCCTGCTGGGCTGGCCGCTGCTCAAGACGGTCCTGCTGTCGTTCCAGAACCTCAACAGGCGCCAGCTGGTCCTGCACCTGACCGAGTGGACGGGTTTCGACAACTACAAGGAGCAGCTGACCGACCCGGAGTTCTGGTCGGTCACCGGCCGGACCATCGTCTTCACCCTGGTCAACGTGGTGCTGATCATGGTCGGCGGCACCCTGATCGGCCTGCTGCTGAACCAGCTCGGCAAGAAGATGCGGCTGGTGCTCCAGGTCGCGCTGCTGCTGGCCTGGGCCATGCCGGTGGTCGCCGCGACCACCGTCTACACCTGGCTGTTCGACTCCCAGTGGGGCGTCGTCAACTGGATCCTGGAGCAGCTCGGCTGGCAGTCGATGCACGGCTACAACTGGCTCAGCAACCAGTACTCGACGTTCTTCGTGATCATCCTGCTGATCGTCTGGATGTCGATCCCGTTCGTGGCGTTCAACATGTACGCCGGCCTGACCACCATCCCGAAGGAGCTCTACGAGGCGGCCCGGATGGACGGCGCCGGCGCGCGCAAGATCTTCACCGCGGTGATCTTCCCCAACCTGAAGCCGTTCTTCCTGGCCACGACCTTCCTCGAGGTCATCTGGGTGTTCAAGGCGTTCACCCAGGTCTACGCGGTCAACGCCGGTGGACCGGAGAAGCTGACCCGGACCCTGCCGGTGCACGCCTTCCTGGAGGGCTCGGCCGGCCAGCACTACGGCGTCGGCTCCGCGATCGCGGTGCTCACCATCCTGATGCTGGGCGTGCTGATGGCGTACTACTTCCGCATCATGATCAAGCAGGAGGACGAGCTGTGAGGCGCTCTCTCTTCGGACGTACCTGGCTGAACGTGATCGCGGCCGTCCTCGCCGTCTTCTTCGTGTTCCCCGTCTACTGGATGTTCGCGACCGCGTTCAAGCAGAACAGCGACATCATCAGCCCGACGCCGGTGTTCATCCCGCTCGACGCGACCTTCGAGCACTTCACCACCGCGGTCAACGCGCCGAACTTCTGGACGTACGTCCTCAACAGCGTCGTCGTCACCGTCGGCGCGGTGCTCGGGTCACTGGTGATCGCCACCCTGGCGTCCTTCGCCATCGCCCGGATGAGGTTCCGCGGCCGCAAGGCCTTCGTGCTGGTCATCATGATGGCCCAGATGGCGCCCTGGGAGGTCATGACCATCGCGGTCTACATCATCTCCCGCGACAACGACATGCTGAACAGCCTGGTGCCGCTGACCCTCTTCTACATGATGATGGTCCTGCCCTTCACCATCTGGACGCTGCGCAGCTTCATCGCCGCGGTGCCGAAGGAGCTGGAGGAGTCGGCCATGGTGGACGGCTGCACCCGCTCCCAGGCCTTCGTGAAGGTGATCTTCCCGCTGCTGGCCCCGGGCCTGATGTCGACCTCGCTGTTCGGTTTCATCACGGCGTGGAACGAGTTCCCGCTCGTCCTGATCCTCAACAAGGACCAGGGCAAGACGCTGCCGCTGTGGCTGTCGTCCTTCAAGACCGCCTTCGGCAACGACTGGGGCGCCACCATGGCCGCGTCCACGATGTTCGCCATCCCCGTGCTGATCCTGTTCGTCTTCCTCCAGCGCAAGGCGGTCGGCGGTCTGACCGACGGCGCCGTGAAGGGCTGAGTCCACGTGAGCATCCTCGTTCCCACCGTGCCGGACAGCGACCAGCTGCACCGCGACGCCCTGACCGTCCTCCAGCCCGGCTTCGTCGGCACCGAGCCGCCGGAGTGGCTGCGCCGCCACCTCGCCGCGGGCCTCGGCTCGGTCGCGCTGTTCGACCGCAACGTGGTCGACCTCGACCAGCTGTCCGCGCTCACCCGGGCGCTGCGCGCCGAGAACCCCGACCTCCTGATCGCCATCGACGAGGAGAGCGGCGACGTCACCCGGCTGGAGGCGGGCTCCGGCTCGTCCTGGCCGGGCAACCTCGCGCTCGGCGCGATCGACGACCCGGCGCTGACCCGGGACGTCGCCCGCGAGCTGGGCCGGGCGCTGGCCGCGGCCGGCGTCAACTACAACTGGGCGCCCACCGCGGACGTCAACTCCAACCCGCGCAACCCGGTCATCGGCGTCCGTTCCTTCGGCGCCGACCCCGAGCTGTGCGCCCGGCACACCGCCGCCTGGGTGGAGGGCCTGCAGTCGGCCGGCGTGGCCGCCTGCTCCAAGCACTTCCCCGGCCACGGCGACACCGCGGTGGACTCGCACCACGGCCTGCCGGTCATCGACGTCGACCTGGACGTGCTGCGGGCCCGCGACCTGATCCCGTTCCAGGCGGCGATCGCGGCCGGCACCAAGGCCGTGATGACCGCCCACATCATGATCCCGGCGCTGGACCCGAAGCTGCCGGCCACCCTGAGCCCGACCGTGCTGCGCGACCTGCTGCGCGCGGCCCCGGCCGACGGCGGCCTCGGCTACCAGGGCCTGATCGTCAGCGACGCGATCGAGATGGGTGCCATCGCCGACACCTTCGGGATGGGCGAGGGCACCGTGCTGGCCCTGGCGGCCGGCGCGGACGCGATCTGCGTCGGCGGCGGGCTGGCCGACGAGGAGACCGTGCTGATGCTGCGCGACGCCATCGTGGCGGGCGTGCGCTCCGGCCTGCTCGCCGAGGAGCGGCTGGCGGACGCCGCCGAGCGGGTCCGGGCGCTGGGCAGCTGGGGCCGGATCGCGGCCCAGGGCGAGCGGGTCGAGCCGGACCTGGCGGTCGGCCTGCGGGCCGCGCGCCGGGCGCTCAAGGTGGTCCGGGCGCCGGGCCAGGTGGTGCCGCCGGTGAGCGAGCGCCCGTACGTGGCCTCGTTCTCGGACGAGCCGAACATCGCGGTCGGCGACGTCACCCCGTGGGGCGTGGCCGGCATGCTGGCGGACCGCTTCCCCGGCACCCGCACCCGCGCGGTGTCGGCGGCCGAGGCCGCGCCGGAGCTGCTGGACGCCCTGGTCGGCGAGCTGCTGGCCGGCGCCGAGGGCCGCCGCCTGGTGCTGGTGGTCCGGGACGCGCACCGGCACGCGTGGATGTCCGCCGCGCTGCGCCGCCTGGTGGCGGCCCGGCCGGACGCCGCCGTGGTCGAGATGGGCCTGCCCCAGTCGGAGCCGGTCGGCGCGCTGTACATCGCCACCCACGGCGCCGCCCGGGTCTGCGGACTGGCGGCCGTGGAGGTCCTCACCGGGCAGCCGGGAGCGGTCGGCTGACACGATCGACGCGACGTCACCGGCGCTGTCCGGTGGCGTCGGTGAACGGGCCCGTCATGCGCATGTCGCATGGCGGGCCCGTTCTGTTTCCCCGCCGTCGACCCGGGAGACCACCGAGTGACCGTGTTCCCTCAAGCAGGCCTTAAATCCACCTTAAGACCTACTTAGGGTGACGGAACGACGACTGGCGGCCACGCGGTACAACGGCTCTGCAACGGCCGCCCCGACGAAGGCTTTTGGTCGTTGACACCACCTATGGTCTAGGCCAGAGTCCAGTCATCCGGTTCGAGATTCAACCTCGCCGGATGTGGTATCGGCCCTCCCCCAAGCTCTTCGCCGCCCCCTGTCCGGACTCTCCGCCACGGGCGCCAATCACGCTGCCGGCGGGCACAACGGCTCTACACCCCTCGGAGGATGGCGTGAAGAAGCGTCAGCTCATCTCGACGCTCGGGACCCTGGCACTGGCGGTCGGTCTGACGGCCTGTTCCTCGACGGCGAAGCCCTCGGGCGACGCCGGCGCGGCCGGTTCCGCGGACCCGAAGGCCGCCGGTGGCACCGTCACCGTCTGGCTGATGGACGACGCCCAGAAGAACTGGCCGGACCTGGTCCAGCGGGTCAACGACGAGTTCGCGGCGAAGTACCCGAACGTCACCCTCAAGCTCGCCTACCAGGGTTGGGCCGACAAGCTGGCCAAGCTCGACAAGGCCATCGCCGACGGCAGCGCCCCCGACGTGGTCGAGCTGGGCAACACCGAGACCATGAAGTACGTGCTCTCCGGCTCGCTGGCCCCGGTGGACCGCGGCACCTTCGACAACTCCGACAGCTGGATCAAGGCGCTCGCCAACACCTGTACGTACCAGGACAAGCTCTGGTGCGTGCCCTACTACGCCGGTTCCCGGGTCGCCATCTACAACTCCACCGCCTTCCAGCAGGCCACCGGCAGCGCCGACTTCCCGAAGACCGAGGCGGAGCTGCTGGCCGCGCTGGACAAGGTCGCGGACCGGAACAAGGCCGACAAGACCTTCTCCCCGCTCTACCTGCCCGGCCCGTACTGGTACGCCGCGATGAGCTACGTGGCCGCGTACGGCGGCGGCATCGCCAAGTTCGACGGCTCCGGCAACTGGCACGGCACCCTGCACGACCCCAAGTCCCAGCAGGGCATCAGCCACTTCGTCGACCTGGTGCGCAAGTACAACAAGGGCGACCTGGCGGTGAACGAGCAGAACCAGTTCGAGTCGATGGCCCGCGGGCACGCCGCGTCCTTCTACGGCAACGGCTACGAGGCGGCCAGCGTCACCGCGCCGGTCACCGGCGACCCGAGCCTCAAGGACGCCGTCAAGGTGGCCACCATGCCCGGCCCGGACGGCAAGCCGCTGCCGACCTTCATCGGCGGCTCCGACCTCGCCGTCACCGCCAAGTCCCAGCAGGTGGCGCTGGCCACCGACTGGATCCGGATGTTCACCAGCACCAAGTCCGAGCAGGCGCTGGCCGACAAGGACATCCTGCCGAACAACCTGACCCAGCTGAACCCGCTGAAGAGCAAGCCGAGCACCGCCGCCGCGGCCAACGCCGTCCCGGACGCCTGGTTCACCCCGCTGGCCCCCGGCTGGGGCGCGGTCGAGAAGCAGAAGATCATCCCGGACATGCTGACCTCGATCCTCAAGGGCAAGTCGGTGGACCAGGCCACCAAGGAGGCCGACGCCGCGATCGACCAGCTGATCAACAAGGCGTCCTGACCTCCCGTCGCGCCCGTCTCCGGACGCCCGTCCCGTCGTCGGACGGGCGTCCGGAGGGGTGCGCGGGTGGGCGTGCGCGCGGGGCGCGCGGGTGTGCGGACGGAGGTGCCCGGCGGCGGGCGCGCCCGTAGGATCGTGGGACGAAGGACCGCAGCGAGTGTGCGGACTCGCCGCCTGGAGGTCCCCGCCGGGCAGCCGCCCGAGCGGGGTCGAACCGTCTCACCGGAGGCAGACCCAGATGTCCGACCCGCAGACCGTTCCCGTCCCCGGCCGGATCATGGCGGCGGAGATGGCCGAGCAGCCGGCCGTCCTCCAGCGCATCCTCGACGAGGGTGCCCCGAAGATCCGCGAGGTCGCCGCACAGATCGCCGCCCGCCGCCCGCGCTTCGTCCTGCTCACCGCGCGGGGCACGTCCGACAACGCCGCGCTGTACGCCAAGTACCTGATCGAGATCCTGCTCGGCAAGCCGGCCGGCCTGACCTCGATGTCCACCACCACCGCGTACGGCGCCAAGCCGGACCTCACCGACGTGCTGGTCGTCACCGTCAGCCAGTCCGGCGGCTCGCCCGACCTGGTGGCCTCCACCAAGGCCGCCCGCGAGGCCGGGGCCGTCACGCTCGCGGTGACCAACAACGCCGCCTCGCCGCTCGCCGAGGTCTCCGAGTTCCACATCGACGTGCTGGCCGGCCCGGAGAAGGCGCTGCCGGCCACCAAGACGTACACCGCCGAGCTGCTGGCGCTCTACCTGCTGGTCGAGGGCCTGCGCGGGGGCGACGGAGCGGCCGCCAAGGAGCTGCCGGGCCTGGCCGCCGGGGTGCTGTCCCGCCGGGCCGAGGTGAAGGCGCTGGCGGAGCGCTACCGCTTCGCCCAGCGCCTGGTGATCACCTCGCGCGGCTACGGCTACCCGACCGCCCGCGAGGCGGCGCTCAAGCTGATGGAGACCACCTACATCCCGGCCACCCCGTTCTCCGGCGCCGACCTGCTGCACGGCCCGCTGGCGATGGTGGACAACGTCTCGCCGGTGATCGCGATCGTCCCGGACGGCAAGGGTGGCGAGGCCCTCCAGCCGGTGCTGGACCGGCTGCGCGGGCGCGGCGCGGACCTGGTGGTGGTCGGCCAGCAGGCGCAGGTGGACGCCGCCTCGGCCGGCTTCGCGCTGCCGGCCGGCGTGCCCGAGGAGGTGCAGCCGATCCTGGAGATCCTGCCGCTCCAGCTGCTGGCCTACGAGGTCACCATCGCCCGCGGCCAGGACCCGGACGCCCCGCGCGCCCTGGCCAAGGTCACCGAGACGCGGTAGCCCGTCCCGCGCGCGGCGGCGACCCGTCCCGCACGCGAGCCGGCCCCGGTCCACGGGTTGTGGACCGGGGCCGGCTCGTTGAGCGGCGGAGACATGGTTCCGGGGGTGGAAAACACTACGGGCCACGGCGCCGACACGGGACCCTCAACCCATGCGGCACCGCAGCCCGGAGCTGTCGTCGGGCGCCAGATGGGATCGAGAACTGTGCGGGGTCCTCGATCTGCGGCGTCCGACCGAGGAGGGGCCGCGCGCGGTCAGGGCAGTTGCGCGGGGACCTCTCCTTGGTGCCCTTCCATTGTGGACTAGACCAATCTCGGTTGTCCAGGCCTCCCGGAAAATTGGTCTAAACAACTCAGGGGGTGTCCGGACCCGGCGGGAGGCCTGGCGCGCCCGGCCCGGACCGGCGGCGCTACCCTCGCCATGTGCCCTCGCTGAACGAACTCGTCCGCCGCCACACCACCCTCACCGGGGCCGATGTGGAATGGCTCCACCACCTGGTCTCGGAGTGGCAGCTGCTCTCCGACCTCTCCTTCGCCGACCTGGTGCTGTGGATCCCCACCTGGGACGGCATCCGCTACGTCTCGGTGGCGCAGATGCGGCCCAACACCGGGCCCACCTCCTACCAGGACGACATGGTCGGCCACCTCGTCCCGCGCGGCCGCCGCCCGCTGCTGGACGCCGCCTTCGACGAGGGCCGGATCGTGCGCGAGGGCGACCCGGAGTGGCGCGAGGAGGTCCCGGTCCGGGTCGAGTCGATCCCGGTCCGGCGCGAGGGCAAGGTGCTGGGCGTGATCGCCCGCAACACCAACCTGCTGACCGTCCGCACCCCCAGCCGGCTGGAGCTCACCTACCTCCAGAGCGCCTCCGACCTGGCCCAGATGATCGCGGCCGGCTCCTTCCCCTTCCCCGGCGTCGAGCAGGCCGACATGGACGCGGCCCCCCGGGTCGGCGACGGCCTGATCCGGCTGGACGCGGACGGCGTGGTCACCTACGCCAGCCCCAACGCCCTCTCCGCGTACCACCGCCTCGGCCTCACCACCGACCTGGTCGGCAGCCACCTTGGCCGGGCCACCGCCGACCTCGCCCCGCCGTCCCGCTCGGCCGTCCACGAGGCGCTGGTGAAGCTGGCGAGCGGCTGGGCGCCCCGGCAGACCGAGGTGGAGGCGCAGGGGGGAGTGGTGACCCTGCGGGCGATCCCGCTCAAGCCCAAGGGCACCCTGACCGGTTCGCTGGTGCTCTGCCGGGACGTGACCGAGCTGCGCCGCCGCGACCGCGAGTTGATGACCAAGGACGCCACCATCCGGGAGATCCACCACCGGGTGAAGAACAACCTGCAGACCGTCGCGGCCCTGCTGCGGCTGCAGTCCCGCCGGATGGAGTCGGAGTCCGCCCGGGCCGCGCTGGACGAGGCGGTGCGCCGGGTCGGCTCGATCGCGATCGTGCACGAGACGCTCTCCCAGGCGCTGGACGAGCAGGTGGCCTTCGACGAGATCGCCGACCGGGTGCTGGCGATGGCGATGGAGCTGACCCAGGACGGCCGGGTGGCGACCCGCCGCACCGGCAGCTTCGGGATCCTCTCCGCCGAGGTGGCCACCCCGCTGTCGATGGTGCTGACCGAACTGCTCCAGAACGCCCTGGAGCACGCGTTCGGTCCGACCGCCTCCGGGAACCTTGAGGTCAGCGCGCTGCGCGGGCGGGCCCCGGCGACCGGCAAGGGCTGGTCGGACACCTGGAACGGCGGCGCCCGGCCGGAGGAGTACCTGCTGATCACGGTGCAGGACGACGGCCGGGGCATGCCGGAGGGCTTCGACCCGAAGACGGCGGGCAACCTCGGGCTGCAGATCGTCCGGACGCTGGCCACCGGCGAACTGGGCGGCACCTTCGACATGGTGGCCGGCCCGAACGGCGGTACGAAGGTGATCCTGGAGATCCCCGTCCGCTGAGATCCCCGTCCGCGGGGAAACCGTTGCGCGAGGAAACCGTTGCGCGGGGATGCGCACAGGTGCGTGGAGGGGGCGTGCGTCCGGCGGAAGCGCCGGGTGCGCGCACCCGCACGCCGGGGTGCGGAACGGGGTGCGGAAACAGAAACGAGGCCCTGTCGACCGGGGGGGGTGGGTCGACAGGGCCTCTCAACCCGTTCCGGCCGTCGGGGGGAGTCGGCCGGAGCGGGGGCTCTGGGTGGTGCGACACCTCGCCGGTGCGTTGCACACGGTGAGCGCCACAGCTCCACGATATTGCTCTAAGTGAACAGTATCAAGTGCTTGGGCGGGTCCGGTGTCGCGGGACCTGGCTGGGCGAGGTCCTTGGTGCGGAAGGCTTCACCAGGAGGTGCAGGGAAGCCTTTGATCATGTGTCGATCGGTACTGCGGTCACTGCTGGTACTACGGCGTGTGATCGCCGGGTGATCAGGCGGTGCGGGCGCGGTTGCGGGCTGCACGGCGCTTCATCGCGCGGCGCTCGTCCTCGCTCATGCCGCCCCAGACGCCGGCGTCCTGACCGGTCTCGAGCGCCCACTGGAGGCACTGCTCCATCACCGGACAGCGGCGGCACACGGCCTTGGCTTCCTCGATCTGCAGCAGAGCAGGACCGGTGTTCCCGATCGGGAAGAACAGCTCGGGGTCCTCTTCGCGGCAGACAGCGCGGTGGCGCCAGTCCATGGTCGTCCAACTCCTCCTGCCGCGGGGGGTGGCCCGATCGGCATAATCGAATGGCTTGTGAATGTGAACGCTTTCACGAATCCCGCAACAGCAAAAGAGACCAAAGGCCCGTCGGGCCCGGGTGGTCTGTGCTGGGGGGGATTCGGCGATTCGAGGGACACCCCGCGGTCGGCGCTCCTGTGGTTCCGGAGTTGCCGTCGCTGCGATGTGTCCCGATCGCCATGTAGAGGTTCGCAAACCTCGGGCTCGGATACAACCCCCTTCGGGGAGGAATTTTGGATTCTTCGGTGTCGCCTAGCTCACAGCCAGTACTTCTATGGAGTGAAGGGGGCTTGTGCGTTCGAGAAGAAGGAGGAACCCCCCTTCCAGTCACACAATCACACGCAGTGCCCGCCGTACGCCTGTGAAACTGACGCGACTCCTGTCTCCAAGATGGTCCCCGTCGACCTGGAACGGGGCCGGTTCCTCCGAAACCAAGGTGAAGTGTCTGACGTCGTGATAGGAGACGACGTGCTTCCCGGAGGGGCCGCTGGGAGGGGCGCCGTCACTCGAAGTCGTGTACGACCGCAGGATCTGACGGACCGTTCGAGCGGTGCCGAACGCCGTCATCCGGGTGATGCCGAAGACGTCCAGGTCCGTGTCGAAGGAGGCGAGCGGTGAGGGGTAGACCGGACGGTTGCCGAGGAACGTCCAGGGAGAGGTGTTGCTGACTATCGACAGCACCAGGCCCGGAACCCGCTCGTGGCCCGGCAGCTCCAGGGAGACGGGGCCGGAACGGCGCTGCTCACGCTGGGTGAAGTAGTGCCGCAGGGCCTGGCCGACGTACAGGGCGTGGGTGGACTTGCGCCCGGCCCGGCGCTGCTCCTCGACCCGTCCGACCACCCCGGCGTCGAAGCCGAGGCCGGCGGTGAAGGTGAACCAGCGGTCCGGCAGCCCGTCGGTCATCGCCTTGCCCAGCCCGATCGGCCGCTCCCGGCCGTGCTCCAGCGCGTCCAGCAGGGCGCCGGTGGCCTCCACCGGGTCGTTGGGCAGGCCCAGCGCGCGGGCGAACACATTGGTCGAACCGCCCGGCACCACGGCCAGTCGCGGGACCTTCTCGCCCGGGCCGTGCGCCAGCAGCCCGTTCACCACCTCGTTGACGGTGCCGTCCCCGCCCAGCGCCACCACCAGGTCGACCGTGCCGTCCTCCGCCGCCTCGCGGGCCAGGTCGCGCGCGTGGCCCCGGTAGCGGGTCTCGGCGACCTCCAGCTTGAGATCGCTGCGCAGGGCGTGGATCAGGACGTCCCTGGTCCGGCCACTGGTGGTGGTGGCCTTGTGGTTCACGACCAGGAGAGCGCGCATGGGGAAAGCCTACGGGTCGGTACGGAGCAACCGGCGGCTACCCTGCTGGAGTGACCGCAGAAACCTCCGCACCCGTACCCTCGGCCGGATCCGGCCGCCCGGCCTCCCTGACCCTGGGCGCCGCCATCACGGCCCTGGCGGGTGCCGCGCTGGCCGTCGTCGGCGTCTGGGACATGGTGGCCGCGCTGTCCGGCCAGTCCAAGCAGCTGGCTCTGAACGAGTTCGGCGGAGCGGTCATCGTGCTGCTCGGGGTGCTGCCGGTGCTGGCCGCCCGCGCCCTGCTCAAGGAGCGCCGCTGGGGCCGCAGTCCGGCGGTGCTGACCAACTCGATCTGCCTGCCGGTCGGCTACTACATGGCCGAGAGCGGCGGCGCGATGATCGCGGTCGGCGTGCTGGTCGGGGCGCTCGGCCTGGTGGGCATCGGCTGCCTGCTGAACCCGAAGTCGACGGCGGCCCTGTACGCCCCGTCCGAGGACTAGGGGTACAGGGCCGCCGGGGGCTTGAAGCCGGGAGCCTGAGGCCGGGGGCTTGAAGCCGGGGGGACTGAAGGGGCGTCAGTCCTACTCCTCCACCAGGAGCTTCTCCCGCAGCTGGGCCAACGTCCGGGCGAGCAGCCGGGACACGTGCATCTGGGAGATCCCCACCTCGGCGGCGATCTGCGACTGGGTCATGTTCCGGAAGAACCGCAGCACCAGGATCTTCTGCTCCCGGGGCGGCAGTTGGGCCAGCAGCGGCTTGAGCGACTCGCGGTACTCGACGCCCTCCAGCGCCTCGTCGGTCGCGCCCAGGGTGTCCGCGACGGCCGGCGACTCGTCGTCGCTGTCCGGCACGTCCAGGGACAGCGTGGAGTACGCGTTGGCGGACTCCAGGCCCTCCAGGACGTCCTCCTCGGAGATCCCCAGGTGCTCGGCCAGCTCGTGCACCGTGGGGGAGCGGCCGTGCCGCTGGGAGAGCTCGCTGGTCGCCGTGGTGAGCGACAGCCGCAGCTCCTGGAGGCGGCGCGGGACGCGCACCGCCCAGCCCTTGTCGCGGAAGTGCCGCTTGATCTCGCCGACGATGGTCGGCGTCGCGTAGGTGGAGAACTCGACCCCGCGCTCGTGGTCGAAGCGGTCCACCGACTTGATCAGGCCGATGGTGGCGACCTGGGTCAGGTCGTCCAGCGGCTCGCCCCGGTTGCGGAAGCGCCGGGCCAGGTGCTCGACCAGCGGGATGTGCATCCGCACCAGCTGGTTGCGCAGCTCGACCCGCTCCGGGGAGCCCTCGGGCAGTGCGGACAGCCGGACGAACAGCGCGCGGGCGGCCTCCCGGTCCGGGGCGCCGGTGCGGTGCGAGCCCTGGGCGGGCAGGGCGACGTGCGGCTCGACCTCGGCCGGCGACTCGGCCTCGACCGCGGGGTCGGCCTCGACCGCCGGTTCCGTCCCGACGGCCGGGGCCGTCTCGTCCACCGGGTCCGGCGGGGGCGCGGAGGCAGGCGTCGGCTCGGACGTCGGCTCGGTGGGGTGGCTCATCCGCTGGGCGTCCTTCGGGTGCGCTTCGTCGTTGGCGGCGAGGCCGGGAACGCTCGCCTGGGTCGGTACGGCAGGTCCCGCCGTCGCGAGGCCGGTACGGTCCAGATCACTCACGGCCATTCCCCCGTTCCGTTCCGGGAGCACCGGGGCCGGTGGCCCCGGAATCGTCTCGTTGGTCGTACCGCGTGGGTGGCGGTACCGGGAGCCGTCCGTCGGTCCCCTGAGCGGGGGAGCGGCGGACGGCCCTTGCGCGGGTGCTGCTCGGTGCTGCTCGGTCGTGCGGTGCGGTCCGGCGCCCGACTAGTGGGAGGGGGACCCGCCGCGCTTCTTGTGCAGGCTGATCGTCACGGTCCTGTCCTCGGCGACCGAGGAGTCGACCTCGCCGGCCAGGGCGGAGAGCACCGTCCAGGCGAAGGTGTCCCGTTCGGGAGCCTTGCCGTCGGTGGTCGGGGCGGAGACGGTGACCTTCAACGAGTCGCCGACCAGCCGGAACTCGCAGGACAGTACGGAGCCGGGCACCGCCTGCTGGAGCAGGATGGCGCAGGCCTCGTCGACCGCGATCCGCAGGTCCTCGATCTCGTCGAGCGTGAAGTCCAACCGGGCCGCCAACCCGGCCGTCGCTGTTCGCAGGACGGAGAGGTAGGCCCCGGCTGCGGGCAGCCGGACCTCCACGAAGTCCTGAACGCCGAGATCGCCGTCGATCTGGGACACCCTTGCCTCCTGGGTGGCGCGCTGTGCTTTCTTGGTACCCCGCTTGTTACCGCTTGCTACCCCCGAAGGGGGCCCGGCGCCGCGGATCCGCCATCGCTCTGCCTTCCGCACCCCGGTTCGGGAGTTACTCATGGTAAGGCATTGCGACGCAGGGTGGCAGACCCTTTCCCCGGACTCCCGGGAGCCGTTCAGCGCTGCCCGGCGGCGGCCAGCGCCCCGTCGGAGAGCCGGTACACCGTCCACTCGTCCATCGGCACCGCGCCGATCGACTTGTAGAAGTCGATCGAGGGCTGGTTCCAGTCCAGGACCGACCACTCGACCCGGGAGTAGCCGCGCTCGACGGCGATCCGGGCGAGTTCCAGCAGCAGCGCCTTGCCGTGGCCGCCGCCGCGCGCCTCCGGGCGGACGTACAGGTCCTCCAGGTAGATCCCGTGGGTGCCGCGCCAGGTCGAGAAGTTGCGGAACCAGACCGCGAAGCCGACCGGTTCACCGGTGGCGTCGTCCTCGGCGATCAGCCCGAACAGGGCCGGGTTCTCGCCGAACAGGGCCTCGTGCAGCTGCTCCTCGGTGGCCTTCGCCTCGTGCAGGGCCTTCTCGTACTCCGCGAGTTCGCGGATCATGGCGTGGACGACGGGGACGTCGGTGGCGACGGCGGTGCGGATCATGTCCGTGAGCCTACTGCTCGGGACCGGTCTCGTCCCAGGCCTGGAGGGAGGTCTGGTCGATGATCCGGCCGTCCCGCAGACCGGCCATCGAGGACATCAGCACCCGGACGCCGTCCGGGTACCGGCAGGACTCCAGGAAGGCGACGTGGTCGCCCTGGACGACCACCTGTTCCAGTGTGTGGGTCATCTCGCGGCCGTAGACGTCGTCCAGCATGGCGCCGATCTCCTCCCGCCCGTGCATCACCAGGGGGTGGCTGGGCTGGGTCTTGCGGTCGACCATGCGCAGTTCGGCGTCCTCCGCGTAGAGCGCCAGGAGGGCCTCGGCGTCGCGGCGTTCGATGCCCTCGCGCAGTGCGCGGGTGTCGAAGGCGGCGGGGGCCGTCGTGGTGGTCATGATCTCGCTCCTCCGGTCGGGTTCCGTCGGCTCGTACCTTGAGCGTACGCCCGCGGCCGCCCGGACCCGGAGGAGCGGGATCCGGGCCGGTCAGGGGGCCGGCACGGTGCGCAGGTAGGCGGCCAGCGCGCTGATCGCGGCCGGGTTGCGCGGGCTCTCCACCAGGTCGACGTAGTCCATGACGAAGATCCGGCCGTTCCTGACCGCGGCGACGTTGGCCAGCGGCGGGAAGGACATCAGGAACTTCCGCTTCTCCTCGGCCTTCGGCGTCGCGTAGTCGTTGATCACGATCACCTCGGGGTCGCGCTGCACCACGCTCTCCCAGCCGGCCGTGACCCAGCTGTCGGCGAGGTCGCCCATGATGTTGGTCCCGCCCGCCTTGGCGATGATCTCGTTGGCGGCGGCGAACTTCCCGGCGGTGTACGGCTTGTCCTGCCCGCTGTCGTACAGGAAGACGGAGGGGCGGCGCTCGGCCGGCGGGACGGCGGCGATCCGCGCCTTGAAGTCCGCGATCAGCTTGTCGGAGCGGTCCTTGACCTCGAAGATCTCGCCGAGGTTGGCCAGGTCGGTGTAGAGCGCCTCCAGCGGGTCCATCACGCCGCGCTCGGTGCCCTTGCCGCTGCGGCAGGACTCGCTGAGCACGTACGAGTCGACGCCGAGCGCCTTGAAGGCCTGCGGGGTGACGCCGCTGCCCTCGTCGAAGCCGTAGTGCCAGCCGGCGAAGACCAGGTCGGCCTTGGCGTCCAGCGCGATCTCCTTGGTGAGGATCTTCTTGGAGAGCCAGGTGGTCTGCTGGTAGCCGTCCTTCCAGGCGACCTGGTCGATCTTCCCCTTGTCGTCGGGCATCACGTAGCCGGCCATCCGGTCGGCGAGGCCGAGCGAGAGCATCAGTTCGGTGATGTTGACGTCGTTGGTCACCACCCGGGCGGGCTTCTGCGCGAAGGTGAGCTTCTCCCCGCAGTTGTCCACCGTCACGGGGTAGTGGGCGGAGGCGGTGGCGGCCTCCTTCGGGGCGATCTCGGCGCCGCAGCCGACGAGTCCGAGGGCGAGCAGGGCGGTGGCGGCAACGGCCTTGGTGCGCACGGGAGTTCCTTGGGGGGTCAGGGGAGGCGGTCGAAGAGCAGCTGGAGGGCGCCGGTCTCCGGGTGGCGCACCGGGGTGCCCCGGACGCCGAACACCTCGGCCAGTAGGGCGGGTCGGAGCACCTCGTCGGGCGGCCCGGAGGCGACGATCCGGCCGTCCCGCAGGACGTACAGCAGGTCGCAGTGGCCCGCCGCCAGGTTGAGGTCGTGCAGCGCGGTGAGCACCGTCGGACCGGCCTCGCGGGCGAGCGCCAGCACCTCCAACTGGTGCGCGATGTCGAGGTGGTTGGTGGGTTCGTCGAGCACCAGCAGGCGCGGCTCCTGGACCAGCGCGCGGGCGAACAGCACCCGCTGCTTCTCGCCCCCGGACAGGCTCAGGAAGCCCCGCTCGGCGAGGTGCCCGGCCCGGACCTTGCGCAGCGCCTCGGCGCAGCGCCGCTCGTCCCCGTCGACTTGGGCGCCGAAGCCGCGGCGGTGCGGCAGCCGGCCCATGGCGACCACCTCGGCGACGGTGAAGTCGAACTCGGCGGAGTGCTCCTGGGTCAGCGCGGCCACCCGGCGGGCGCTCTCGCGGGCGGTGAGGGCGTGCAGGTCGTCGCCGGCCAGCCGGACCACGCCGCCGGCCGGCTTCAGCACCCGGTAGACGCAGCGCAGCAGGGTCGACTTGCCGCTGCCGTTGGGGCCGATCAGCCCGACCACCTGCCCGGCGGCGGCCGCCAGGCTCACCTCGTGGACCAGCCGGGTGCCGGCCAGCTCCACCGAGACGCCGTCGACGGCGAGGTCCTGGGCGTGCACCGGGGTCGGGTCGGTCGTCGCGGTCACCGGGCACCTCCGAAGGCCTGGCCGCGGCGGCGCATCATCACCAGGAAGGCGGGCACGCCGAGCACCGCGGTGAACACCCCGACGGGCAGTTCGGCGGGCGCCAGCAGGGTGCGCGAGGCGATGTCCACCCAGACCAGCAGCAGCGCCCCGGCGAGCGGCGCGACCACCAGCACCCGGCGGTGCCCTGCGCCGACCAGCATCCGCGCCAGGTGCGGCATCAGCAGCCCGACGAAGCCGATCGCCCCGCTGACCGCGACCACGGTGCCGGTGACGGCGGCGGTCACCACGAACAGCTCGCGGCGCAGCCGGTCCGGGTCCACGCCGAGCGAGGCGGAGGTCTCGTCGCCCATCGCGAGCGCGTCCAGCCGCCCGGCGGTGCAGGCCAGGTAGGCGAGCCCGGCCAGCACGGTGACGGCGGCGATCGGCACCTTGCCCCAGGTGGCGCCGCCGAGGCTGCCGAGCAGCCACATCATGACGTCCCGGGCGGCCTCGCCGCGGTCGGCGGCGAAGACCATCAGGGTGGTGGCGGCGGAGAAGCCGTAGGACAGCGCGGTGCCGGTGAGCACCAGCCGCAGCGGGGTGAGCCCGTACGCGGTGCGGGCCGCGACGTAGACCAGGGTCATGGCGGCCAGCGCGGAGCCGAAGGCGGAGGCGGAGATCGCCCACACCCCGAGCGAGGCGAAGGCGCCGAACAGCATCACGGCATTGGCGCCGACGGCCGCGCCGGAGGAGATGCCGAGCACGAAGGGGTCCGCCAGCGCGTTGCGCACCAGGGCCTGGACGGCGACCCCGCAGGCGGCCAGCCCGGCGCCGACCACGGCGGCCAGCACGGTGCGCGGCAGCCGGATCTCCCAGACGATCGCGTACGCGGCCGCCTCGTCCGCGTCCAGCCGGCCGCCCGTCAGCCCGGCGCCCAGGAGCCGCAGCACCCGGGGCAGGCCGAGCCCGGAGGAGCCGAGGGCGACCCCGCAGACCAGGGAGAGCAGCAGGGCGGCGGCGAGTCCGGCGGCGAGCGGGACGACGGGTATTCGGCGAGCGGGCGGGCCGACTGCACGGTTGACGGGTGCGCGGTTCACGGGTGCGCCTTGCCTCGGGCCGGGAGCGCGCCGGGGCGGGCGCGGGCCGGGGGCGTGCCGGGGCGCCGTTCCCCTCGCAGTCCGCGGCGAGTTGTCGGGAGGTCGGCGGCCGAGGGCGATCGGGCTGGCGCGGCCGTACGGGCGGGTACGGGCCGTGCTCACCGTTGCGGGTCAGCGCCGGATTCGCACCGGACTTCCCCCTCGGACGCCCTGGCAGCATAACAGCCACTCAGGGCAGGCAACCCTTACCTAGCCGGGTCGGACGTGAACGCACGACCGCCCCCGTTCGGCGGTGCGGACGGGGGCGGTCGGGTGGCGACGCGTCAGGCTCAGGCCTGCTTGGTCTCCCAGAAGATCTTGTCGACCTGGGCGATCAGGTCGAGCAGGGCCTGGCCGGTGGCCGGGTCCGTGGACGCCTTGGCGGCCGAGGCGGCCTTCAGGGTGTCGTTGATCAGCTGGTGCAGCTGCGGGTACTTCTCGAAGTGCGGGGCCTTGAAGTAGTCGCTCCACAGCACCGAGATGTGGTGCTTGACGGCCTCGGCGCGCTGCTCCTTGATGATGACGGCGCGGGCGCGGAAGTGCGGGTCCTCGTTGGCCTGGTACTTCTCCTGGGTGGCCTTGACCGACTCGGCCTCCAGCTTGGCCTGCGCGGGGTCGTAGACGCCGCAGGGCAGGTCGCAGTGGGCGTGGACGGTGGCGCGCGGTGCAAACAGACGAGAGAACATGGGAGTCCTTCCTTAGATCGTCTTCCCGCGCCCGAGATTACCCTTCCGCCCTCCCGGTTTCGCGATCGGGCGGTGGGCCTAGGGCGAAAGACGGACCGGGAACCGGCGCAATCCGGACATCGGACGGACGGCGGTCCGTACGGCAGACTGGGGGCGCGAGCGGGGGCGGGAGGAGGAGTCGTGGCGCGGAGCACGCGAGCGGAGGGCGCCGGGGCGGGGGAGCGCGGCCCGGGCGGCGCGCTGCCGTTCGGTCTGGTCGACGTGGCGGGGCCGTCGATGGTCCCGACCCTGCGCGAGGGCGACCGGCTGCTGGTCCGCTACGGCGCGCCGATCCGGCCCGGCGCGGTGGTGGTCTTCCGGCACCCCTTCCAGCAGGACCTGCTGGTGGTGAAGCGGGCCGCCGAGCGCCGGGCCACGGGCTGGTGGCTGCTCTCCGACAACCGCCCGGTGGACAGCGACAGCCGCAGCTACGGCGCCGTCCCGGACGAGCTGGTGCTCGGCCGGGTGCTGCTGCGGCTGCGCCCGAGCCCGGTCTGGCTGGCGCCGGGGCGCCGGCTGGAGCGGCTGCTGCTCACCCCGCGGCTGGCCCGGGTGCCGGGCCTGGCCCGCCGGCTCGGCGCCTGGGTCGAGGAGGTCTAGCGGGCCGCTACGCCCGGGCCGCCGCCTCCGCCTCCAGGCGCTTGCGGGCCCGGTAGGCGGCCACGTTGGCGCGGGTCGCGCAGCGGTCCGAGCAGTAGCGGCGGGAGCGGTTGGTCGAGGTGTCCAGGTAGGCGTTGCGGCAGGGCGCGGCCTGGCAGATGCCGAGCCGGTCGGCGCCCAGCTCGGTGAGGTGGACGGCCAGGCCCATGCAGGCGACCGCGCTGAAGTGGGCGGTGGCGGTGGGGGAGTTGTCGGCCAGGTGCAGGTGCCAGCGCGGCCGCCCGGCGTCGTCCAGGTAGTCGTGCCCGGAGATCAGCGGGCTGACCGGGTACTCCATCAGCAGGCTGTTCAGCAGGTCGACGCCGCGGATCTCGTCCCCGCCGGCGGCGGCCTCGAAGACCCCGCGCAGCCGGGTCCGCACCGCCCGCAGCCGGGGCACGTCGGACTCGTCGGCGAGCGAGCGGGCCCGCGAGGAGTCGGAGAAGAGACCGCGCACCGCCTCCACGGAGGTCAGCGAGTCGGTGCCGCGCTCGGGCTCCTCGGTGTTCACCAGCCGGACGGCGAGATCGGCGTAGGCGGCGAGCTCCACAGGGGTCCTTCCAGGGGGGTCGGTAACGGGCTGACTGCCTCCAGCCTATTACCTGGGCGGGCAAAACGACGGCGCCCGGCAGGAGTGACCTGCCGGGCGCCGGGCGTACGGGCTCAGAGCACCTTGGAGAGGAAGGCCCTGGTGCGCTCGTGCTGCGGGTCGGTGAGCACCTCGCGGGGGTTGCCGGACTCGACCACCACCCCGCCGTCCATGAACACCAGCGCGTCGCCGACCTCGCGGGCGAAGCCCATCTCGTGGGTGACGACCACCATGGTCATGCCCTCCTCGGCGAGGCCGCGCATGACGTCGAGGACGTCGCCGACCAGCTCCGGGTCGAGCGCGGAGGTCGGCTCGTCGAAGAGCATCAGCTTGGGCTTCATGGCCAGCGCGCGGGCGATCGCCACGCGCTGCTGCTGGCCGCCGGAGAGCTGCGAGGGGTAGTTCTTCGCCTTGTCGGCGAGGCCGACCCGCTCCAGCAGGGCCATCCCGCGCTCGCGGGCGTCGGCCCGGCTCTCGCCCTTGACCTGGACCGGCGCCTCCATGACGTTCTCGACGGCGGTCATGTGCGGGAACAGGTTGAAGCGCTGGAAGACCATGCCGATGTCGCGCCGCTTGAGGGCGACCTCGCGGTCCCTGAGCTCGTGCAGCCGGTCGCCCTTCTGCCGGTAGCCGACCAGCTCGCCGTCCACCCAGAGGCGGCCGCCGTTGATCTTCTCCAGGTGGTTGATGCACCGCAGGAAGGTCGACTTGCCGGAGCCGGACGGGCCGATGAGGCAGAACACCTCGCCCTGCCTGACCTCCAGGTCGATGCCCTTGAGCACCTCGACCGGGCCGTACGACTTGTGCACGTTCTCGGCGCGGACCATCGGCTCGCCGGACGCGGCGCCGTCGGCGGGGGACTTGGTCGGATCGGTCATACGTGACCACCTCCCTCGAGCCCCGGGACGACGTCGGCGGTCGTCCTGGGGGCGGGCTTCCCGGCGAACAGCCTCCGCAGCCGCTGCAGCGGGGTGGGCGGGAGGGTGCGGTTGGAACCTCGGGCGTAGTGGCGCTCGATGTAGTACTGGCCGATGGTCAGCACCGAGGTGAAGAACAGGTACCAGAGGCTGACCACGATCAGCAGCGGGATGTTCTGGTAGTTCCGGGAGTAGATGACCTGGCCGGCCCGGAAGATCTCCTCCAGGGAGATCACGGAGACCAGCGAGGTGGTCTTGAGCATCGAGATGGTCTCGTTGCCGGTCGGCGGGATGATCACCCGCATGGCCTGCGGCAGGACGATCCGGCGCATGGTCTGGAACCGGCTCATGCCGAGCGCGTGCGCGGCCTCGGTCTGGCCCTCGTCCACCGACTGGATGCCGCCGCGGACGATCTCCGCCATGTAGGCGGCCTCGTTGAGGCCGAGGCCCAGCAGCGCGGCGACGAAGGTCGGGATCAGCACGTTGGTCTGCTCGGACCAGAACTCCGGCCCCCACGGGACGCCGATCGACAGCTTGGCCCAGATCAGGCCGAGGAAGTTCCAGAACACCAGCTGCACCAGCACCGGGGTGCCGCGGAAGATCCAGATGTAGACCCACGCGACGCCGGCCAGCAGCGGGTTCGGGGACAGGCGCATCACCGCGAGGACGATGCCGCCGACCACACCCATGAGCATGGCGAGCACGGTCAGTTCCAGCGTCACCAGCAGGCCGTGCATGATGCTGTCGTGGAACAGGTACTGACCGACGATGTCCCACTTGAAAGCGGGGTTGGTGAAGAGGGCGCTCACCAGCATCGCCGCGAGTACGGCGATGACGACGGCGCCGGCCCAGCGTCCGGGGTGGCGGACGGGGACGGCCTTGATGGTCTCGGGCCGGCCCTGCTCCGCCGTCCCCTTGTCCAAAGAGTTCACGGTGTGGCCTCGGGGGAGAAGATGGAGCGGACGAGGGTCAGCTGACGGCGCCGTTGACGGTCGAGGTGGTGATGGCGCCGGACTCGACCCCCCACTTGGCGAGGATCTGCTTGTAGGTGCCGTCGTCGATCAGCGACTGGACGGCCCCCTGGACGGCCGGGGTGAGCTTGGAGCCCTTGGCCAGCGCGACGCCGTAGGGGGCCACGCCGTAGGTCTCGCCGACCTTCTCCAGCTGGCCGCCGGACTGCTTGATCGCGTAGTCGACGACCTGGGAGTCGGCCATCATCGCCTGGTCGCGCCCGGAGACCACGGCGTTGGTGACGTCCGTCTGGAGGTCGAACTTGTCGCCGCCGTTCTGGACGCCCGGCTTGCCGGCCTTGGCGCAGTCCGGGTCGCGGGTGTCCTTGATCTCGTCGGCCTGGGTGGTGCCGGTCTGGACGGCGACCTTCTTGCCGCAGAGGTCCTTCGGGTCGATCTTCTCCGGGTTGCCCTTCTTCACCGCGACGGCGCTGCCGGAGTTGAAGTAGGTGACCATGTCGACGATCTGCTCGCGCTCCTTGTTGTCCGTGAAGGACGACATGCCGAGCTGGAACTTGTTCGACTGGATGCCGGGGATGATCGCGGTGAAGCCGGAGTCCTGGACCTCGGCCTTCAGCCCGAGCTTGGCGGCGATGGCGTTGGCCAGGTCGACGTCCATGCCGATGACCTTGCCGCTGTCGTCCTTGAACTCGTCCGGCGCGTACGAGGCGTCGGCGCCGACCAGGAGCTTGCCGGCGGCCTTGACGTCGTCCGGGACGAGCCCGGCCAGCTTGGGGTCGGCCTTGACCTCGTTGACGGTCGCGGAGGCGTTGGGGGCGCCGCTGCTCTCGCTCTTGCTGCTGCTGCAACCGGTCAGCACCAGGGAGACCGAGGCGGCGACCACACCGGCTGCGAAGAGCCGGCTGCGCTGGGTACGGGTGGTCATGAGGGGGATCTCCATCCTGGGGGAGAGAGGTCGGGCGGAGCGCGCCGCGGGAGCGGCGCACCGGAACGGCGAGCCGCGCGGCTCGGTACGGGTGCGTGTCGCCGTACGTCGTCGTACGTGCAGGCCGGGTCGTGCAGTTGCCCGGGCGCGGGGGAGCCGTCCGGGGTTGTACGAGGTACTGCTTCCGCCACCCTCCGCCGAGGTGGACGTTGACCGGACGGCCTCGACCAGTGGCCGGCTCGATCCGAGATGGGGGGAATCCTGCCATCTGATGACAGTCAGGTGGCCCTCATCCAGATCAAAATCGGATAACGAGGGGTCGCGCTGTCCGCTATTCGGACTTATTCCGCGCCCCTGTCACTCTGCGCATAAGTATGCAGATCGGTCCGTGCCGTCCCCGGAGGCCCGCCGCCCCCGCCTCAGATGCCCCCGTTGACCACCGCGTTCTGCGCCGCGCCGGCGCCGACGTTCCACTTGGCCAGGATCTTGTCGTACTCGCCGCTGCGGATCAGCTGGTCGATCGCCCCGGCCAGCACGTCCCGCAGCGGCCCGTCGTCCTTGCGCACCGCGATCCCGTACGGGTTGGAGGTGGACTGCCCGCCGGTCACCTCGAAGCGGGCGCCGCCGTCGGTGGTCTTCGCCGCGTAGGCGGCCACCGGGTAGTCGTTCAGGCCGGCCGCGGCGGCGCCGGAGGCGACCTCGGCCAGCGCCTTGGTGTCGGTGTCCAGCTTGTGCGGGGTCAGCGGGCGGCCGGCCCGGGTGCAGACGCCGACCTGGCGGGTGACGATCTCGTCCTGGGTGGTGCCCTGCTGGAACGCGACGGTCTTGCCGCACAGGTCGTCCAGGCCCCTGATCCCCTTGGGGTTGCCCTTCGGGACGACGATCGAGGTGCCCGCGATGAAGTAGTCCACGAAGTCCACGCCCGGGCCGGTCGGCTTGCCGGTCTCGTCCACCGCGTCCCGGCGCCGGCGGGTGTCGCTGAGCGCGGACATCGCCACGTCGTACTGCTTGGCCTGGAGGTTCGGCACCAGCTTGTCGAAGGGGGTGTCGACGAACTCGACCCGCACGTCGAGGATCCGGCCCAGGGCGGCGGCGAGGTCCGGGTCGAGGCCGGTCGGCTTGCCGTCCGGGCCGCGGAACTCCACCGGGGCGTAGTTGACGTCCATGCCGACCCGCAGCGCGCCGGCCGACCGCTGGGCCTTCGGCAGCTTGCCGCGGAGGTCCTTGACCGGGTCGCCCGGGGCGGCCTGCCCGCCGCCGCAGCCGGTCAGCAGGAGGGCTCCGGCGGCGGCCAGGGCGGCGCCGGCCGGGACCGGACGGAGGGCGTGGCGGACGTGCGGCATGAGGGCGGCTCCTGAGGGAGGGAGGTGGGGCCGCCACGGTGTCGCACGGGTGTACGCGAAATGGCGGACAAGCGATCCTGCCATCCCGCCCTGCCGGGCCCGGCGGCGGGTGTGTCAGAATTCGGTACCGGGTGACCCCCGAACGCTCGAACCAGGCCGACGAGCCCCGACAGGCTCGGGGTGCCCGGGAACGGAAGTCCTCACGCGGCTCCGTATCCGGGGCACCGAATCCCCTTCGGCCTGTGTTCACTCCTGCGGGTGCGCGTGCGCTCATGCCGTTGCCGCCGCCGGAGCCCGGCGCTTCCGACGCCGGGCCCCTGTGACGCGACAGCGCGGCGATGAACCGTACGTGACGAGGACGAAAAGGCATAGGTGCGATGCCTTCCTCCGACCTACGCTCGGCCCGGAAGCACAACGCGGACAACACAGACCCCATACAACCCTCATCCGAGGGCGCCGCCCGACGGCAGCGCCCCGACCCCGACCCCGGGTCCGCTTCGGCGTACCCGGTTTCCGGTTTCCGGACGGGTCGCCCTGCCCGTCGGCCGCGCGTCCTCGCCAGATCAATGACGAAGAGGTCATCGTGGCAGCGGAGATCATTCACAGCAGCACCCAGGACACCGAGGATCCGGTCGACGCGGTCTTCGCGCTCCACCGCGGCGGGAAGATGGAGATCCGGGCGACCGTCCCGGTGCGCGACGCGGACGACCTGTCCCTCGCCTACACCCCCGGTGTCGCCCGGGTCTGCACGGCCATCGCCGAGCAGCCGGAGCTGGTCAACGACTACACCTGGAAGTCCAACACCGTCGCGGTGGTCACCGACGGCACCGCGGTGCTGGGCCTCGGCGACATCGGCCCGCAGGCCTCGCTGCCCGTGATGGAGGGCAAGGCCATCCTGTTCAAGCAGTTCGGCGGCGTGGACGCGGTGCCGATCGCGCTCGACTGCACCGGGGTCGACGAGATCGTCGAGACCGTGGTCCGGCTGGCCCCCTCCTTCGGCGGCGTCAACCTGGAGGACATCTCCGCGCCCCGCTGCTTCGAGATCGAGCGCCGGCTCCAGGAGGCCCTGGACATCCCGGTCTTCCACGACGACCAGCACGGCACCGCGATCGTCACCACCGCGGCCCTGTGGAACGCCGCCAAGGTGACGGGCCGTGAGATCGGCTCGCTGCGGGCCGTCATCTCCGGCGCCGGCGCGGCCGGCATCGCCATCGCCAAGATGCTGGTCGCGGCCGGCATCGGCGACGTGGCCGTCTGCGACCGCAAGGGCGTGGTGTACGAGGGCCGCGGCGACCTCACCGACGTCAAGGCCGAGATCGCCGGGCGGACCAACCGCACCGGTCTCAAGGGCTCGCTGGCCGACGCGATGGCCGGCGCCGACGTGTTCATCGGCGTCTCCGGCGGCACCGTGCCGGAGGAGGTCGTGGCGACCATGGCCGAGGGCGCGTTCGTCTTCGCGATGGCCAACCCCAACCCGGAGATCCACCCCGAGGTCGCCCACAAGTACGCGGCCGTGGTGGCCACCGGCCGCAGCGACTTCCCGAACCAGATCAACAACGTGCTGGCCTTCCCGGGCATCTTCGCGGGCGCCCTCCAGGTCCGCGCCTCCCGGATCACCGAGGGCATGAAGCTGGCCGCCGCCAAGGCGCTGGCCGGCGTCGTGGCCGACGAGCTGACGCCGCAGAAGGTCATCCCCTCGCCGTTCGACGAGCGGGTCGCGCCGGCGGTCACCAAGGCCGTCGCCGAGGCCGCCCGGGCGGAGGGCGTCGCCCGGATCTGACGAGGTGATCGGGGGAGCGCGCCCGCCACGGCGGCCGCTCCCCCGCGTCCCCCCCCGAGCGCCCGGAGGCGAGCGGGGGAGCCGCAGCCGGGACACGCGTCACACCTCCGCGTGGTTCCCGGCCCCGGCCGTCGCGGCTATCGTCCGGGGCATGTTCGCTGCCTACGCCGCACGTACCGACGCCGCCGACCCGCTGAGCGGGCTGGAGCTGGGCGACCTCCCCGAGCCGCAGGCCCGCCCCGGGTGGAGCGTGGTCACCGTCCGGGCCGCCAGCCTCAACCACCACGACCTGTGGTCGCTGCGCGGGGTCGGCCTGCCCGCCGAGCGGCTGCCGATGATCCTCGGCTGCGACGCCGCCGGCGTCGACGAGCACGGCAACGAGGTGGTCCTGCACTCGGTGATCGGCCAGAGCGGCCACGGGGTCGGCCCGGACGAGCCGCGGTCCATCCTGACCGAGCGCTACCAGGGCACCTTCGCCCAGCGGGTCGCGGTGCCCACCTGGAACCTGCTGCCCAAGCCCGCCGGGCTGAGCTTCGAGCAGGCCGCCTGCCTGCCCACCGCCTGGCTGACGGCCTACCGGATGCTGTTCACCAACGCCGGGGTCAAGCCCGGGGACACCGTCCTGGTGCAGGGGGCGGGCGGCGGCGTGGCGACCGCGCTGATCGTCCTCGGCAAGGCGGCCGGCCTGCGGGTCTGGGTCACCGGTCGGGACGAGGCCAAGCGCGCCCGGGCGGTGGAGCTCGGCGCCGACGCGGCCTTCGAGAGCGGCGCCCGGCTGCCCGAGCGGGTGGACGCGGTGCTGGAGACGGTCGGCGCCGCGACCTGGTCGCACTCGGTGAAGTCGCTGCGCCCGGGCGGCACCATCGTCATCTCGGGGGCCACCTCCGGCACCAACCCGAGCTCCGTCGAGCTGAACCGGATCTTCTTCCTGGAGCTCAGGGTGGTCGGCTCGACCATGGGCACCAAGGAGGAGCTGGCCGGGCTGCTCGCGTTCTGCGCCAACACCGGCGTCCGGCCGGTGATCGACTCGGTGCTGCCGCTGGCCGAGGCCCGGGACGGCTTCGCCCGGCTCGCCGAGGGCGACGTCTTCGGGAAGATCGTCCTCACTCCCTGACGGCACCCCGCTCCTGACGGAGCCCCACCCCCTGGCGCCTGCCCGCGGGCGTGCGGCGGCCCGGTGCCTCCCGTGACGGGGGCACCGGGCCGCAGGGGCCGTTCCGGGCTCAGCCGAGCAGCCGCTTCAGCCGCTCGCCCGCGGCGCCCAGCACCGTACGGGCCTCGGCCAGCGTGTCCGCGTTCACCCCGCCGTCCCGGGCCGCGTCGCGGACCTGGTCGCGGAAGCGGTCGAGCAGCCGCTCCAGCTCGCGGGCCGGGTCCCCGGCCGGGTCGGTGGCGGCCCACGGCGGCAGGTCGGCCGGGGTGTCGGACCCGTCCTTGTCCAGGTCGATCCTGGTCACGGTGACCCGCTCGGCGGGCCCGGCCGGAGGCTCCTCCGCGCCGTGGCCCCAGCGGGCCGCGTCGGCCAGGCCGGCCAGGCCCTTGGTCAGCTCGGACAGGCCCTCGGCCAGCCCGGTCGGCCAGTCGCCCTTCGCGGCGTGCTCGCGCACCTGCTGCTCGACCCGGCGCTTGATCCGCAGCGCCTCCTGCTGGGCCGCGGTGCGCGAGGCCTTGGCCTGCTCGCGCAGCCGTCGGGCCTCCGCCTCGGCGGCCTTCGCCTTGGCCTTGGCGGCCTTCTCCTGCTCCCGGGCGCGCTTGGCCTGCTCCTTGGCCTGCTGCTTGAACTGGGCGAACTCCTCCTTGGCGCGCTGCCAGGACTCGTTGTCGCCCCAGGGCCCGGCCCACGGGTCGCCGGGCTCGGTGCGCTCCGGCCCGGGCGCCTGCCGGGCGGCGTTCCACAGCTCCTCGCGCAGGTCCTTGGCGCTGTCCCGGACGTCCTCGCGGATCGCCCCGGCGAGCTGCGCCACGGAGTCCCGGATCTCCACCTCCAGCTCGTCCAACTCGACCTGCCGGGCTTCGAGTTCGGCGCGCCCGGCGTCGGTCAGCCGGTACACCTTGCGGCCGCCCTCGGTGCTGTGGGCGACCAGGCCCTCCTGCTCCAGCTTGGCCAGCCGCGGGTAGACCGTCCCGGCCGAGGGGGCGTACAGGCCCTGGAACCGCTCCTCCAGGAGCCGGATCACCTCGTAGCCGTGGCGCGGGGCCTCGTCCAGCAGCTTCAGCAGGTAGAGGCGGAGCCGGCCGTGGCCGAACACAGGGGTCATCTCAGGCCTCCTTGGTGAGGTTCGGGGTGCCCGGGCCGGCCGGGAGCTCCTTGACCACGACCGGGCCGTCCTCCTCCGCCTCGGGGCGGCGCAGCACGGTGACCGCGCCGGAGACGGTGGTGACGTGGAGGCTGCCGCGGCCCTCGCCGAGGCGGCCGGAGATCTTCTTGGCGCCCCAGGTGCTGCTCATCTGGAGCTCCTCGAAGGTGCTGGAGACGTCGCCGCTGGTGGAGCCGGCCTCGACGGTGGCGTCGGCCAGCGAGGGGATCCGGATCACGACGGCGCCGCTGACGGTGTTGACCTTGACGTCGGTCTCGCCGGCCACGTCGAGGTCCAGGGTGACGGCGCCGGTGACGGTGTTGGCCTGGACCCGGTCGGCGGTGCCGGCGATCACGGTGAGCTGCCCGGAGACGGTGTTGACCTTGAGCCGGCCGCCGACCGCGTGGGCGTCCACGTCGCCGGTGACGGTGCCGGCCTCGATCTGGCCGGTGACCCCGGCGAGGGTGGTGTCGCCGTTGGCGCTCTGCACCGAGACGTGCCCGCTGACGCCGCTGACGGTGGTGTCGGCCGACACGGTGCCGACCTTGACCTCGACCTCGGTCGGGACGGTCACCGTCACGGCGGCGATCCGCTTGCGCTTGAAGGAGCCGAAGAGGTCCTTCACCGAGCCGACCGACTTGAGCCGGTCGCCGAACTCGCCCCAGCTGTGGATGTCCTTGTAGGTGACCGTCAGGACGCCGTCCACCAGGGTCACGTGCAGGGGCTCGCCGGCCAGCTCGGTGACCTCCAGGCGGGTCGGGCCCTCGGCCGCCACCACGTTCACCGTGCCCTCGATGGTCCGCACGTGCAGCGCGCGCACCGGCTCGTCGAAGGTGATCCTCTCGGTGCCCTCGACCGTCCACTGGCTCATGTCCGTCGCCTCCCGTTGTCGATCGCGATGTATCGCGTTCTCTTCTAAAGACGATATATCGCGTGCTGGCAGAGTCAAGCGCCCCGACCCCCGAACCCGACCCCGATCCGACCCCGATCCGTCCCCGACCCGTCCCCGAGTCCTCCCCTACGAGGCCCCCGGGGTTCCGCATCCCTCCGGACCCTCCGCACCCTTCAGCACCCTTCCGCACCCGGACACGCGCGAGGCCCGGGAGGCGGTTGCCTCCCGGGCCTCACGACGGCCGTCACCGGGTCACTCGTCGTCCTCGTCGTCGAGCCGCGCCAGCCAGGTGGCCAGCCGCTCGACCGGGACCTCGAAGTCCGGGTTGAGGTCGACGAAGGTGCGCAGCTGCTCGGCCAGCCACCCCAGGGTGACCTCCTCCTCGCCGCGCCGGTTCTCCAGCTCCTCGATGCCTCGGTCGGTGAAGTACACGGTTCGCTCCGGTCCGGTGGGGATTGACCTGGTCAGGATAGTCCGGGCCGGTCGGCCGTCGTACCGGCGGTGGCCCGGCGAACGCCCGCGGCCCCGCCCTCCCGGTGGGGAGGACGGGGCCGCGGGTGTGGAGAGCGTCGGGCTTCGGCGCGTCAGAGCGCGAAGACCTCCTCGACCAGCGCCTGCTGCTCGGCGGCGTGCCGCTTGGCCGAGCCGACCGCCGGGGACGAGGCGGCGGTACGGGCGACGCGGCGCAGACGGGCGTCGCCGCCGGTGCGGCCGATGACGACCTGGAGGTGGTCGACCAGGTTCATCGCGATGAACGGCCAGGCACCCTGGTTGGCCGGCTCCTCCTGCGCCCAGACGAACTGGACGTTGTCGCCGTAGCGGGCCAGCTCCTCCTGGAGCTCGGCCACCGGCAGCGGGTAGAGCCGCTCGACCCGGACGATCGCGGTGTCGGTGACGCCGCGCTCGGCGCGGGCCGCCGCCAGGTCGTAGTAGAACTTGCCGGCGGTGATGACCACCTTGCGGACCTGCGCCGGGTCGACGGTGGAGTCGCCGATGACCGGGCGGAACGAGCCGGACAGGAACTCCTCCGCCGCACTCGCCGCGGCCTTCAGACGCAGCATCGACTTCGGGGTGAAGACGACCAGCGGCTTGTGGTGCGGGTTGTGCGCCTGCCAGCGCAGCAGGTGGAAGTAGTTCGACGGCAGGGTCGGCATCGCGACCGTCATGTTGTCCTGCGCGCACATCTGCAGGAAACGCTCCGGACGGGCGGACGAGTGGTCCGGTCCCTGGCCCTCGTAGCCGTGCGGCAGCAGCAGGGTGACGCCGGAGTGCTGGCCCCACTTCTGCTCGGCGGAGGCGATGTACTCGTCCACCATGGTCTGCGCGCCGTTGACGAAGTCGCCGAACTGCGCCTCCCACATGACCAGCGCGTTCGGGCGGGTCAGCGAGTAGCCGTACTCGAAGCCCATGGCCGCGTACTCCGACAGCAGGCTGTCGTAGACGGTGTAGCGGGCCTGGTCCTCGGTGAGGTACTGCAGCGGGGTGTAGTCCTCGCCGGTCTTGCGGTCGATCAGGACGGCGTGCCGCTGGCCGAAGGTGCCGCGGCGGCTGTCCTGGCCGGCCAGGCGGACCGGGTGGCCCTCCATCAGCAGCGAGCCGATGGCGAGGGTCTCGCCCATCGCCCAGTCGATGGTGTTGTCCTCGACCGAGGCGGCGCGGCGCTGCAGCTGCGGCAGCAGGCGCGGGTGGACGGTCAGCCAGTCCGGGTGGTTGACCTGCGAGGCGGCGATCCGCTTGACCATCTCCTGGGAGATGCCGGTCTGGATGCTGACCGGGAAGTCGGCCTGCGGCTTGCCGGCGGTGGCGTCGGCCGGTGCCTGGGCCGCGTCGCGGACCTCGGCGAAGACCTTCTCCAGCTGGCCCTGGAAGTCCTGGAGCGCCTGCTCCGCCTCTTCCATGGTGATGTCGCCGCGACCGATCAGGCCCTCGGTGTACAGCTTGCGCACCGAGCGCTTCTTGTCGATCAGGTCGTACATCAGCGGCTGGGTGAACGACGGGTTGTCGGCCTCGTTGTGACCGCGGCGGCGGTAGCAGATGAGGTCGATCACCACGTCCTTGTGGAACGCCTGGCGGAACTCGAAGGCGAGCCGCGCGACGCGGACCACGGCCTCCGGGTCGTCGCCGTTCACGTGGAAGATCGGGGCCTCGATCATGCGGGCCACGTCGGTGCAGTACATCGAGGAGCGCGAGGACGCCGGGGCGGCGGTGAAGCCGACCTGGTTGTTCACCACGACGTGCACGGTGCCGCCGGTGCGGTAGCCGCGCAGCTGCGACATGTTCAGGGTCTCCGCGACGACGCCCTGGCCGGCGAAGGCCGCGTCGCCGTGGACCTGGATCGGCAGCACCGGGAAGGTGGTGCCGCCCTGGTCCAGGATGTCCTGCTTGGCGCGGGCGATGCCCTCGACGACCGGGTCGACCGTCTCCAGGTGGGAGGGGTTCGCGGCGAGCGAGACCTTGATGGTCTCGCCGTCCAGGCCGGTGAAGGTGCCCTCGGAGCCCAGGTGGTACTTGACGTCGCCGGAGCCGTGCATCGACTTCGGGTCGAGGTTGCCCTCGAACTCGCCGAAGATCTTGCCGTACGGCTTGCCGACGATGTTGGCCAGCACGTTCAGGCGGCCGCGGTGGGCCATGCCGATGACGGCCTCGTCGAGGCGGTGCTCGGCGGCGGAGTCGATGGTCGCGTCCAGCAGCGCGATCAGCGACTCACCGCCCTCCAGCGAGAAGCGCTTCTGGCCGACGTACTTGGTCTGCAGGAAGGTCTCGAAGGCCTCGGCCGAGTTCAGGCGGCGGAGGATCCGCAGCTGCTCCTCGCGCTCGGGCTTCGCGTACGGCTTCTCCAGGCGCTCCTGCAGCCACTTGCGCTGCTTCGGGTCCTGGATGTGCATGTACTCGATGCCGACGGTGCGGCAGTACGTGTTGCGCAGCAGGCCGAGGATGTCGCGGAGCTTCATCATCTTCTGGCCGCCGAAGCCGCCGACCGCGAACTCGCGCTCCAGGTCCCACAGGGTGAGGCCGTGGGTGGTGACGTCCAGGTCGGGGTGCTTGCGCTGCTTGTACTCCAGCGGGTCGGTGTCGGCCATGAGGTGGCCGCGGACCCGGTAGGAGTGGATCAGCTCCATGACGCGCGCGGTCTTGTTGACCTCGTCGTCGTGGGTGGTGGCGACGTCGGTGGCCCAGCGGACCGGCTCGTACGGGATCCGCAGCGACTCGAAGATCTCGTCGTAGAAGCCCTTCTCGCCGAGCAGCAGGCGGTGGATCTCGCGCAGGAACTCGCCGGACGCCGCGCCCTGGATGACGCGGTGGTCGTAGGTCGAGGTCAGCGTCATGATCTTGGAGACGCCCAGCCGGGACAGGGTCTCCGGGGCGGAGCCCTGGAACTCGGCCGGGTACTCCATGGCGCCGACGCCGACGATGGTGCCCTGGTTCTGCATCAGGCGCGGCACGGAGTGCACGGTGCCGATGCCGCCGGGGTTGGTCAGCGAGACCGTGACGCCGGTGAAGTCGTCCATGGTCAGCTTGTTGGCGCGGGCCCGGCGGACGATGTCCTCGTAGGCCTGCCAGAAGCCGAAGAAGTCGAGCGTCTCGGCCTTCTTGATGGCCGCGACGACCAGCTGGCGGTCGCCGTTCGGCTTGACCAGGTCGATGGCCAGGCCGAGGTTGACGTGCTCCGGCTTGACCAGGAAGGCCTTGCCGTTCTCCACCTTGTAGCTGTAGTTCATGCCCGGGGCGGCCTTGATGGCCTGGACCAGGGCGTAGCCGATCAGGTGGGTGAAGGAGACCTTGCCGCCGCGGGCGCGCTGCAGGTGGTTGTTGATGACGATGCGGTTGTCGATCAACAGCTTCGCCGGCACGGCGCGGACCGAGGTCGCGGTCGGCACCTCCAGCGAGGCGTCCATGTTGGTGGCGACGGCCTTGGCCGGGCCGCGGAGCTGGATCAGCTCGGGGCCGGCGGCGGCAGCGGGCTCGGCCGGCGCCGGGGCGGCGGCCTTGGGGGCCGGGGGCGCGGCGGGCGCGGCGGCGAGCGGAGCCGGGGCGGC
>NZ_JBHJSJ010000058.1:0-49314 GCF_042268845.1 Kitasatospora sp. NPDC056273
CCGCTCACCAGGAGCGGACGGGCCGGGGCGGACGGGCCGGGGCGGACGGGCCGGGGCGGACGGGCCGGGGCGTTACGGGCCGGGGCGTTACGGGCCTCGCAGCAGAGGCAGGCCGTCAGCCGACGTGGACGCGCGGGCGGCGCGAGCGGTCCGGCTCGGCCTCGCGCAGCACCTCGCGGGTGACGGGTGCGACCTCGCCCTGTCCGAACAGGAAGAACCGCAGGAACTGGGCGAAGGGGCTGCCCTCGGTCCACTCGAAGTAGAGGTGCGGCTGCTGCCCGGTGCGGTCCCGGATGTTGAGCGCCAGCGCGGCGAGCGCGTTCGGGATGCTGGAGCTCTCCAGGGTGAGCACCCGGTAGCGGCCGTGCAGCACCTCGCCGCGCACGGTCAGCGCGGCCTCGAAGTCGGAGGCGTCGCGGACGGTCACCTCGACGAAGACCAGGTCGTCCTCGCCGGGGATGTCGTTGTCGGCGCGGATCTGGTGGATCTTGTCGCGGTACTCGGCGAGGTCCCGGCTGTTCGGCTCGTTGGCGATCAGCCGCAGCGGCCGGTGGGCGTAGTCCCTGATGAAACGTTCCGCCACGTCGTCCAGGGCGACGCTGGTGACACGCAGCTCGAAGGCGCGGCGCAGCCGGGAGAGCAGCGAGACCAGGACGATCCCGGCGATGAAGCAGGCGCCGATCTTCAGGCCGTCCGGCCGCTCCAGGCAGTTCAGCACGGTGGTGTAGAGGAAGATCGCCGCGATGACCGCGAAGGCGACCGTCCAGCCGCGCTCGCGCTTCTTGTGCGCGGCGATGGTCACCGCGATGGCGGCGGAGCTGATCAGCACCAGCACGCCGGTCGCGTACGCGCCGCCCTGGGCGTCCACGTCGGCGTCGAAGATCCAGGTGACCAGGAAGCCGATCAGGGTCAGCACGATCACCATCGGCCGCACCGCGCGGGCCCAGTGCGGGGCCATGCCGTAGCGCGGCAGGTAGCGGGGCAGCAGGTTGAGCATGCCCGCCATGGCGGAGGCGCCGGCGAACCAGAGGATCGCGATGGTGGAGAGGTCGTAGACGCTGCCGAAGGCGCCGCCGAGGTACTCGTGGGCCAGGTACGCCAGGGCACGGCCGTTGGCGTCGCCGCCGGCCTTGAACTGGTCGGCCGGGATGAGCAGCGTGGTGATGAAGCTGGTGGCGATCAGGAAGCAGCTCATGATCACGGCGGCGGTGGTCAGCAGCTTGCGGGTGCCGCGGATCCGACCGGCCGGGTTCGCCTCGGTGTCGTCGGGGTCGCCCTTGATGTGCGGCATCACGGCGACGCCGGTCTCGAAGCCGGACAGGCCGAGCGCCAGCTTCGGGAAGGTCACCAGGGCCACGCCGACCATGACGATCGGGTTGCCGTGCTGGGCGGTCAGCGCGTCCGTCCAGTCGGTGACCACGTGCGGCGCCGAGACGATCTTCCAGAGGCCGACGGCCACCACGACCACGTTCAGCACCAGGTACGTCCCGACCAGGAACACCGCCAGGCCGATCGCCTCGCTGAAGCCCTTGAGGAAGACCGCGCCGAGCAGGGCCACCAGGACCAGCGTGATCACCACCTGCTTGCCGCCGAGGAAGCCGGTCAGGTGCGGGTTCTCCACCAGGTGCGCGCTCGCGTCGGCGGCGGACAGCGTGATGGTGATCAGGAAGTCCGTCGCCGCGAAGCCGAGCAGCGCGAGGACGAACAGCTTGCCCTTCCAGAACGACAGCAGCCGCTCCAGCATCGCGATCGAGCCCTCGCCGCGCGGGCTCTCCTTGGCCACCCGCCGGTAGACCGGCAGCGCGCCCAGCAGGGTGACCACCACCAGCACGATGGTGGCGATCGGCGACAGCACGCCCGCGGCCAGGGCGGCGATGCCCGGCTGGTAGCCGAGCGTCGAGAAGTAGTCCAGGCCGGTCAGGCACATCACCCGCCACCAGCGCTGGCCGGCGGGCGTGCCGTGCGCGGCGGAGTCCCCCGCCGCCGCGCCCCCGGTCGGCGCCTCCGGGGCACCCTCGTCGGCGGACTGCCGCGCGGGCTTCTCCGCGGTCACGTCCTCCAGCAGCCAGCTGCGGAGGCGTATTCGCGCCGACGGCGCGTCCGACTCCGCCGTCTCCGTCGAACCCGACGAAACCACCTTGCACCTCTTGTTTAAAGACCCCGTAAAAACGCCGTCGGGCGACGGCAGTGCGTCAGGCTATGCGACCGGCGTTAAGGATCCGCTACCGGGCCGCGTTAAGAAATCGTCATGACGCCGCAGGTCGGCGCCGGTGGCACGCCGGAGTGCGCCGGGTGCCGGAGACTGCGGGACCCCGAACCGGCGGAGCGGTTCGGGGTCCTTTCGGGGTGGAACCCGGGCACTTTCGCGCGGGGGGGGGAGTCCGCGATCAGGGCCGGTAGCCGAGGACGGTCATCATGCCCGTCTCCGCGTGGTAGACGTTGTGGCAGTGCACCATCCACAGGCCCGGGTTGTCGGCGTCGAAGTCGACGGCCAGGGTCGTGCCCGGCAGCACCACCGCGGTGTCCTTGCGCGGGCCGTCCCCGGGCAGCACGAAACTGTGACCGTGCAGGTGGACGGGGTGCCACATGGCGGTGCTGTTGCGGAACTCCAGCCGCACCCGCTCGCCCGCCGCCACCGGGTAGCGCTGCGCCGGGTCGTACCGGCGGCCGTTGAACGCCCAGTCGGCCTTCGCCATCCCGCCGGTGAGCTCCAGCCTCACCGTGCGGTCCGGCGCCTTGGCCGGCAGCCGGACGTCCGGGGCGGCCCTGAGCTGCCCCGCGGTGACCAGCCGACCGTCCAGCTCGGCCGGGCGGACGGCGGCGTCGGGCGCGGCGCCGCCGCCGGTGCGCAGCACGGCCAGGGCGGTGGCGTTCTTGCCCTCGGCCAGCGCGGTGAGCGGGAAGGCGCCATCCTTGGCGGTCACCAGCACGTCGTAGCGCTCGCCCATGCCGAGCAGCAGCGCCTGGGTGGTGGCCGGTTCGACCGGGAAGCCGTCGGTGTGGGTGACGGTCAGCTCGTGGCCGCCGAGGGCGACCCGGTAGGCGGTGTCGCCGCCCGCGTTGACCAGCCGGATCCGGATCCGGTCGCCGGGCTTGGCGGTGAAGGTCTCGGGCGCGGTCGCGAGCCGGCCGTTGACCAGGTGGAACGGGTACGCGACGTCACCGGCGTCGCCTCCCAGCAGCGGGCTCTGAGCGCCCATCAGCATCCGGGACGGGCCGGCGGCGTTCGGGGTGCTGCCCGCGCCGGGCGTCCCCGCCATGTCGTGGCCCGACATCCCCGTCATCCCCGGCATGTCGTGGGCGGAGCCGCCCGAGTGGTCCATCCCGCCCATGCCCCGGGCGAGTTCGGCGAGGACGGCGTCCGGGGTGCTGCCGTCGACGCCGTCCACCCAGTCGTCCAGGACGACGACCCACTCCTTGTCGTAGGCCAGCGGCTCCCTGGGGTCCTCCACGATCAGCGGGGCGTACAGGCCGCGGTCCTGCTGGACGCCGGAGTGCGGGTGGAACCAGTACGTGCCCGGGTGGGCGAGCGCGAAGCGGTACTCGAAGGAGGCGCCGGGCCGGACGTCGGCCTGGGTCACGCCCGGCACGCCGTCCATGTCGTTGCGCAGCGCGAGGCCGTGCCAGTGCAGCGTGGTGGGCTGCGGCAGGTGGTTGGCGAGGGTGACGGCGAGCGTGTCGCCGAGGGTGGCGCGCACCTCCTGGCCGGGCAGGCGGTCGCCGTACGCCCAGCTGCGGACGGTGCGGCCGCCGAGGTCCAGGGTGGTCTCGGTGGCGGTGAGCGCGACCTTCCGCTCCGGGCCGGGGTTGCGCCGGGCCTCGGCGGCGGCGACCTCGGGGCCGTTCGGGGCGAGGTAGCCGGCCGGGGCGGCGGCTCCGGTCGTGCCGCTCGTGGGGCCGTGGTCCATGGCCCCGTGGTCCATGCCCTTCATGGAGCCGGAGGAGCAGGCGGTGAGCAGGCCGGTCCCGGCGGCGGCGAGCGCGGCGCCGAGGACGGTACGACGGGTGGGTGTGCGCATGGCGGAATGCACCTCGTGCGGTGTGTGGGTGTGCAGGACGTCGCGTCGGCCGTTCCGTGCGCGGGCGCTCCAGGGCGCGAGCGGGCGCGTGGACGTGCGCGCGGGCGCTCCAGGGCGGGCACGGGCACGGGACGGCGGGCGCGCGCCTACTGGCGCAGCACCGAAAGCCGGGTGAGGAGTATCCGCCCGCCCCCGGGCGGGGGCAGCGCGCGGACGGCCCGCAGCAGTCGGGCCCGTACCTCGGCGGCGGCGTCGCCGCTGCGGCGCAGCAGCGGGCCGGCGAGGAGCAGCACCAGGGTCCAGCCGGCCAGGACAGCGAGGCAGACCGCCATCGGGTCCATGCCGCCGGCGATGGTCGGGTCGACGGCGGAGGCGGCCGAGATGGCGGGGTCGACGGCGGAGGCGGCCTCCATGGGCGTGGCGGCCGGGCCGTGGTGGACGGCGGCCGCGGGGTGCGCCGGGTGCACGGCCGAGGCGTGCGTCCCCGCTCCCTCGTGCCCGCCGGAACCACCGTGCCCGCCGCCCGGATGGCCGAGCGTGTGCATCGTCACGATGCCGAACAGCAGCGCGGCGAGCAGCAGCAGGCGCGGCGCCCACGGCACCGGCGGACCGAACGGCCGTGACCGCACCATCCTCCGCCTCCTGTCCCCAGCCGCCGCCATGTACCCCGGCAGGGTATCCCGGCCGCACGCCGCGGACCGAGCCGGGGCGCACCCCCGCGGGGGGCTACTCCGGCCCCAGCACCGCGGCCGCCACGTGCTCGCGGAACCAGCGGTGCCCCGGATCGGCCGAGTTGCGCGGGTGCCAGGCCATCCCCAGCTCCAGCGGGGCGAGTTCCAGCGGGATCGGGAAGGTGCGCAGGCCCAGCGCGGCGACGGTGTCCGGCAGCCAGTCCTCGGGGACGAGGGTGACCAGGTCGCTGTCCCGGGCGAGCAGCATCGCGCCGGTGTGGCTGGGCACGATGACCGCCACCCGGCGCCGGAGCCCGAGGTCGGCGAGCCCGGCGTCGATCGGGCCGAGCCGTTTGCCGCGCCGGGAGACGCCGATGTGGTCGGCGGCGGCGAACCGGCGGGCGGTGATCCGGCGGCCGTCGAACAGCGGATGGCCCGTCCGGGCGAGGCCGACCAGGGGAACGCGGAGGAGCTGCCGGGTGCGGACCTCCGTGTCCAGGTGGCCGAGCACGCCCAGTTCGACGTCCACCAGCCCCTGCCGCAGCGCCGGCCCGTCCTCCAGCGCCTCCGGCAGGAAGACCACGTCCACCCGCGGGGCCTCCGCCCGGACCCGCTCGACGAGGGCGCCCGCCGTCCGTACCAGCATCAGTTCACCGGCCTGCAGCGTGAAGGTGCGGTCGAGGTGGACGGGGTCGAAGCCGGCGCCGGGGCGCAGCACGCTGTCGCAGCCGTGCAGCAACGCGCCGACCTCCTCCCGCAGTTCGAGCGCCCGCGGGGTCGGGACGAGGCCCTGCCCGGCGCGCACCAGCAGCGGGTCCTCGACGGCGCGGCGCAGCCGGGCCAGCATCCGGCTGACGGCCGCCGGCGAGGTGCCGAGCCGCTCGGCGGCGCGGGTCACGCTGTTCTCCTGGAGCAGGGCGTCCAGCGCCCGCAGCAGGTTGAGATCCATCGGCCGTCCGCTCCTGACCTGGGTCTTTGCATTCCGGGCAACTATCCGATGCCGATCCTTGCATGGCTCCCGCCGTGGCTGCCGACGACAGTGGAAACGACCGCGAAACCGCGAGACCGCGAAGCCCTCCCCGAGGAGTCCTCATGTCGCAGCCCTCCCGCACCGACCGCACCGAGCGTGCCGACCGCACCGACCGCTCCGGCGACGTCCTCGCCGTCGTCAGCCAGAGCGGCTCGAACATCCTGTTCTTCGACGCCGCCACCGACCGGCACCTCGACACCGTCCGGGTCCTCGCCGAACCGCACGAGCTCTGCTTCGACCCGACCCGGCGGCTGCTCTGGTGCACCAGCGCCTACCGCTCGGGCTACTACGGCGCCAACAGCGGCCGCCGCACCGAGGTGACCGTCATCGACGCCGACACCCGGCGCGTCGTCGACGTGGTCGACCTCGCCCCCGAACACGGCCCGCACGGGCTGGCCCTGGACACCGCCCGCGGCCGGCTGTACGTCAGCATGGAGGGCGGCCCGGACCGGCCCGGCGGCGTCGTGGTCATCGACACCGGGACCCGCCGCCCGCTCGGCCGGATCGACACCGAGGCGCCCGGTCCGCACTGGTTCGCCATCACCCCGGACGGCCGGACCGGCTTCGCCACCAACAAGGAGGCACCCTTCGTCTCGGTCGTCGACCTCGACCGGGGCGTGCTGACCGCCAAGGTCGAGGTCCCCGGCAGCGAGGGCCTGGCCGTCTCCCCCGACGGCGCCCGGGTCTACGTCGCCGGCCCGTACTTCTCGACCACCGCCACGCCCGCCCCGACCCCCGGCATCCGCGTCATCGACGTCGCGACCGCGTCCGTCACGGACGTCCTCCCGACGGACTCCCCGGCCCTGCCGGTCCACCTCACCCCGACCGGCAGGCTGCTGGCCGGCGAGGTGCGCAGCGTCCCCGAGGCCGGCTCCCCGCTGGGGCGCCAACTCCCCGGCCGTCTCACGGTCTTCGCCGCCGACGGCCACCAGCGGCTCGGCTCCGTCGAGGTGGGCCTCTTCCCGCTCACCGTCACCTCCTCCCCCGACGGCCGCCTCGCCTACGTCTCCTGCGCCGTCTCCTCCACCGTCGACGTCATCGACCTGGAGGCGCTGGAGCCGGTGGCCCGACTGGAGGTCCCCCGGCTCGGCGAGGCGGGCGCGCACGGCCTGGCGTACCTGCCCCGCCCCGCCTGAACCCCGGGACGGACCACGGGAGTTCGAGGAGCAGGGACTACGAGGCAGCTGTCAGGATGCGGCCGTCGGCGCCCACGGTCAGGTCGAGGCGCACCGCCGGCTGCCCGGCGGCCGTACCCTCGCGGCGGTAACCAAGCGTACGGGCAGCGCCGTTCGGGCCGGCGGGGGTGACGGTCGGGGTCAGGCCGGCGATCCGGTCGGCGAACCAGGTGTCGGCGAAGGCCCGGCCGGCGGCGACGACCTGCTCCGGGGTGAGGGCTGGCGAGCCGGCCGCGTCGGCTGAGGGCGTGGCGGCGGCGACGGCGAGCAGACGGCCGCTGGGCTGCTCGATCCGGAGGTCGCCGCGGTCGGTGCTGACGTCCATGATCTGCTGGGTGAGCCCGGGGTCGGCGGTGGTCGTGGTGGTGTCCACCAGCGTGCGCGGGCCGAACACGCCCTCCGCCACCCGCTGCGCCGTCGCGATGTCGTCGGACGGCGGAGCGAAGAGGCCCGGCGAGTCCCGGTACGTGCGGATCCCGAAGTGGACCACCAGCCCCGCCCCCGCCAGCCCGACGGCGCCCAGCACCAGCCCGTGGACGAGGTCCCGGCGCAGCCTGGGCAGCCCGCGCCGCCGCGCCAACAGCCAGCCGGCGGCGAGCAGCGTCCCCAGCAGCGCGCCGGCCGCGTTGTCGACGAAGTCCGCACCGTCGCAGGCGCGTCCGGTCCCGAGCAGGGTCTGGACGACCTCGGTGACGGCGGACAGCACCGCGCAGCCCGCGAGCACGGTGACCGGCCGTCGGAAGAGCAGCACGCCGAAGAACGCCAGCGGCAGGTAGAGCGCGATGTTCATCAGCCCCTGCTGCGCCGTCGCGTCGGCCCACATGCCGGGCCCGATCGTGCAACTCGGCGGCCCCGAGTACCCGGTGGCCGTCGGTGTCAGCGTCACCGCCAGTTCGCCCGCCAGGCTCAGTCCCCACAGCACCGCCGTCGGGACCGCCATGCCTCTCCGGCGGGCCCACCGGGCGGTGCCGAGGGCGAGCGCCGACCCGAGGACGGCGAACACGAGCAGGAGGGCGGGGACGGCCGAGTAGCTTGCTTCGATCATCAGGTCTTCCGGGTCAAGGGTAGGCAAAGGAACGCTACCCCAGCCGTGGCACCGGCCTGCTCCGGCCCCGGACCCACCCTCAGGTCCCTCGCGAGACCGAGCCGTCCACGCGAGGGACCTGCACGTATTCCCTCCCGGGGGCAGCCGCCGGCTGTCCGCATCGCGGAACGCGGGACGGCGGCGGGCTGACACCTTCCGCCTGACCGAAACCTGCCAAGTCGACTGCCGCGCAGCTCATCCGGGGTCGGCGCGACGTCCCCTTCCTGGCCCGAAGCTGCCACGCGTTTGGTGTCACCCTGAACCCGTGTGAGCGCACCGGGGCCCGTGCGAATCTTGGGACCACCGAGGCCGCGGACGAACGAGAGCGGCCCGAAACCCCCCAGGATTCGGAGGACTTCCCCATGTTCACCTCCGCGCGTTCCCGCGGCCCCGTACGCCGGACGACGACCGGGCTCACCACCGCGCCGGTCGCCCCGCTTCCCTTCCGCCCGCTCCCGCAGGCCTTCCCGGCCGCGGTGGGCAGCGGCTTCTCCTGGGGCTGACCGGCCGGTTCCCCCAGAGCTCCCAGGACTTCCGGTGCACCTCGTCGGCGTGCTGCTGACCGCCGCGACAGGCGGGTCGGCGGGCGCCCGGCCGACCGTCGGGGCCGTGCTCTCGGCCCTGGACAGCGTCACGTCCGCCCGCGACGGCGTCGAGCACCTCCACGTCCACATCACCCCCCGGGGTGTCCGGTTGACCTTCTACCTCGCCGGCTGCGACCTGACCGACGCCGTCGGCCGCGCCATCGCGATCGCCCACCGGGCCGTCGCCGGCCCGACGGCGCTCGCCCGGTTCGCCGTCACGGACTTCAACGTGCTCGACCGGCCCGCCGGCCCGCGGCGCGACACCCACTGACGGCCGCTGACGACCGCTCACGGCCGCTCACGCCCGTCCACGGCCGCCGACAGGGCCCACGGACGGCCACTGACGCCCGCCCGGACGGCACCGCGGCCGCTCCCCCAACGGTGGCTCCCCCCACGGCCGTTGCCTCTCCCCGGCCGCCTCCTCCTGAAGTCGCTCGACCGCCATTGGAGACTCATGCGCATCACATCCGTCGGCCACGCCGGCCTGCACGTGGAGACCAGTGCCGGGCGCATCCTCTGCGACCCCTGGTTCAATCCGGCGTTCTTCGCCTCGTGGTTCCCGTTCCCCGACAACGAGGCGATGGACACCGCCCAACTGCACACCGCGGAGTACCTGTACGTCTCCCACCTCCACCACGACCACTTCGACGCCGAGTGGCTGCGGACCCGGATGTCCAAGGACACCGTCGTCCTGCTGCCGGACTACCCGGTCCGCGACCTGCGGACGTCCCTGGAGGACCTCGGCTTCCGCCACTTCGTCCAGACCCGGGACCTCGAACCGACGCAACTGGACGGCGGCGTCCAGGTGATGGTCAACGCCCTCACCTCGCCGACCGACGGCCCGATCGGCGACTCCGCGATCCTCATCGACGACAACGGCACCCGGATCCTCAACCAGAACGACGCCCGCCCGGTCGACGAGCCCCGGATCAGGTCCTTCGGGCCGCTCGCCGGGCACTTCCTCCAGTACTCCGGGGCGATCTGGTACCCGATGGTGTACGACTTCCCCGCCCGGATGAAGCAGACCGTCGGCCGCCGCAAGCGCCGCAACGGCATGGCCCGCGCCCTGAACTACGTCGAGCAGTACGGCGCCGAGCACGTCTTCCCGTTCGCCGGGCCGCCCTGCTTCCTGGACGAGGAGCTCTTCCACCTCAACGACCTGGACGGCGACGACGCCAACATCTTCCCCGACCAGTGGGTCTTCCTCGACTTCCTCCGCGAGCGCGGGGTGACCAACACCCACCTCCTCCTGCCGGGCACCGTGGCCGAGTTGGGCCCGGACCGCAGCTGCCGACTGGAGCAGGTCGACGAGCGGACGGTCGCCCGGATCCGCGACGACCGCACCGGCTACCTGCGCGAGTACCAGGCCCGCCGGGCCGATCGGATCCGCGCGGAGAAGGCCGGCTGGCCGACCACCCGCACCGACCTGCTGACCGGCCTGCGGGAGTGGGTGGAGCCGCTGCTGCAGTACGCCGACCGCACCTGCGAGGGCATCAACGGCCGGGTCCTGGTCGAGGTGGTGGACACCCCGGACGCGACCGGAGCCGAGGAGGGGGCCGACGGCGGGACCGGAGCCGGGACCGCACCCACCGAGCAGATCCTGTTCGACTTCCTGGACCGCCGGGTGGCCCGCTGGGCGGGCGAGGAGTGCCGCTACCGCTTCGAGCTGCCCCGGCCGCTGGTGGAGCGGATGGTCGCCGAGCGCTGCCCCGACTGGGCGAACGAGCTGTTCCTGTCCTGCCGCTTCAAGGCCGCCCGCAAGGGGCCCTTCAACGAGTTCGTGACCACCTTCTTCGCCTCTCTCTCGACCGAGCGGATGGCCTATGTCGAGGGCTACTACGCGGAGTTGAGCCAGACCGAGGAGCGCGCCCGGGCCGGCGACCACGTCGTCCAGCGGCTCTGCCCCCACCTCAAGGCGGACCTGGTCCGGTTCGGCTCCCACCGGGACGGCATCCTCACCTGCCGCCTGCACGACTGGGAGTTCGACCTGGCCACCGGCCGCTGCCTGACCAGTGACGACCGGAAGATCATCAGCGAGGCGCGGGTCAACCCGTCCGACGATGACCCGGACCTGCCCGAGATCCCCGCGGCCTGAACAGGACAGACATGACCCTTCCCCTGGTGTCGGTGGTCATCCCGCTCTACAACGACGCCCGCACACTGCCCGCCTGCCTGGACGCGGTGACCGCCCAGACCTACCCCAACCTCGAGATCGTCGTGGTCGACGACGCCAGCACCGACGACTCCGCCCTGGTGGCGGAGAAGTACCCGTGCCGACTGGTCCGCCAGGAGCGCAACGCGGGGCCCGCCGAGACCCGCAACCGCGGTGCCCGGGAGGCCCGCGGCGAGATCGTGTTCTTCCTGGACGCCGACGTCGGCCTCTCCCCGACCTCGGTCGCCGCCGCGGTGGAGCGCCTCGCCGCCGACCCGGAGACCGGGTCGGTGTGCGGCATCACCGCCAAGGAGCCGCTGCTGCCGACCACCCGGGTCGGGGACTACCGGATCCTCCAGTCGTACTACTGGCGGATCAGCTCCGAGGGCACCGTCACCCCCTGGTTCTCGGCCCTGGCGGCCATCCGCCGGTCGCTGTTCCTGGACTCCGGCGGGCTCAACCCGGCCCTGCGCCAGACCGAGGAGATCGACTTCGGCGTACGGCTGTCGGCCACCCACCGGATCGAGCTCAGCTCCGCGGTGGTCGGGCGGCACAACGACGAGGAGCAGCTGTCCGGGCTGGTCCGCAAGCTGTTCCGCCGGGCGCGCCTGCGGGTGCCGCTCTACGTGGACCACCGCGGCTTCATGCGCGGGTTCGAGACCCGCTCCCGGGCCGTCGCCGCGCTCGCCGCGGCCGGCGCGGTGGCCTCGCTGCCGCTGGCCCTGGTGTCCCGCCGGACGCTGCCGGCCACCGCCGCCCTGGCGGCCGGCGCCGTGCTCGCCGACCGCGGCTTCCACGCCTTCCTGGTCCGCGAGCGCGGGGTACCGACGGCGGTCGCGTACACCGCCCTGCACTTCGCGGCGGGCACCGCGGTGACGGCGGGCGCGGCGGTCGGGGCCGGCCAGTGGCTGCTGAGCCCGCGGTTCCGGCGGCTGTACCGGCGCCAGGTGCCCCCGGCGGGCGCCGCCCGTCCGCCGCTCGCCGGTGCCCCCGGCCCGACCACCCCGCCGGCAGGCCGCCCGTGACCACCGACAGCCCCGTGACGCCCGACGGCCCCCGCCCCACCGCCCGACCCCAGCGCGTACTGCTCACCGGCGCGGCCGGCTTCCTCGGCAGCGCCCTGGTCCGACGGCTCGGCAGCTCGCCCGTCCACCGGGTGGTCGCCCTCGACCGCCGCCCGCTGCCGCCCGGACTCGCCGCCCTGCCCTCCGTGGAGGCGGTGGTCGGCGACGTCCGGGACCGCACCCTGCTCGGCCGGCTGGCGGCCGAGGCGGACGTGGTGGTGCACGGCGCCGCCGCGCTGCCGAGCCACCCGGCGGCCGAGATCCGCTCGGTGGACGTCGACGGCACCCGCACCGTCCTGGACGCCGCCCGGCGGGCCGGGACCGACCGGGTGCTGCACATCTCCTCCACCGCGGTGTACGGCCTCCCGGAGCGCACGCCGACCCCGGAGACCCACCCGCTGGTCCCGGTCGACCCGTACAACGCCGCGAAGATCGCGGCCGAGCGGCTGTGCGCCGACTACCGCGACCGGGGCATGTGCGTGCCCGTCCTGCGCCCGAAGACCTTCATCGGCCCGGGCCGGCTGGGCGTCTTCGCGATGCTCTTCGACTGGGCGCTCGACGGCCGGGGCTTCCCCGTCCTCGGCGGCGGCCACACCCTCAACCAGATGCTGGACGTCGAGGACCTCTGCGACCTGGTGACCGCGGTGCTGACCCTGCCGGGCGAGCGGGTCAACCGGGAGTTCAACGTCGGCGCGGCCGAGTACGGCTCGTTCCGCGAGGACTGCCAGGTCGTCCTGGACCTCGCCGGCCACGGCAAGCGGGTCGTCCCGCTGCCGCTCGGCCCGGCGAAGGCCGCCCTGCGGACGCTGGCCGCGCTGCGGCTGTCCCCGGTCTACGGACGCCTCGTCCAGAAGCTCACCCGGGACTCCTGCGTCGACATCACCGACGCCCGCGAGGTGCTCGGTTTCACCCCCCGCCACTCCAACGCGACCGCCATCGAGCGCAGCTTCACCTGGTACCGCGCGAACCGGTCCGCCGTGGCCGGCACCACCGGCCGGACGCACTCCGACCGCTGGCGCGAGGGTGCCCTGCGCACGGTCAAGGTCCTCTTCTGACAGCAGCGAAGGGAACGGAAGTGAGTACTGCGAGCGAGTACCGCAAGGGCCTCGTCGGCCCGCCGGTGCATCCGCCCGACGGGGCCACCGGCCCCCCGCCCGCCGACCTGCCCGAGGAGCCCGGCGGGTCCGGGCTGCCCGGGGAGCCCCGGCGCGGCTCGCTGGTGCGCGGCCTGCTCCGGCTGGTCAGACCGTTCCAGTGGCCGAAGAACGCGGTCGTCCTAGTGCTGCCCCTGCTGGCGTCCGGCGCCTCGCCGTGGCCGGCCGTCGCCGACGCCCTGCCCGTCCTGGTCCTGTTCGTCCTCGCGTCCTCGGCCACCTACGTCGTCAACGACCTCGCCGACCGGGAGCGGGACCGCCGCCACCCGGTCAAACGCCACCGCCCGATCGCCTCCGGGGCCGTCCCGGTCCCGGTCGCCATCGTGCTCGGCGCCGTCCTCTACCTCGCCCTGCTGGCCGGCTCGGCGGCCGCGGGGGCCGCCGCGGTCCCCGTGCTCGTCTACGCGGTCACCAACATCCTGTACAGCTTCGTCCTCAAGCACGTCTCGGTGGTCGACGTCTTCGTCATCGCCACCGGCTTCGTGCTGCGGGTCTGCGCCGGCGCGATGGCGGCCTCCGTCCCGATCTCCTCCTGGTTCCTGCTCTGCGTCTTCTCGGTCTGCATCCTGCTCGGCTTCGGCAAGCGCCGGCACGAGCTGACCTCGGTGCAGGGCGGGCCCTCGGAGCTGCACCGGCCGGCCCTGCGCGCCTACTCCGTCCCGTTCCTGAACAGCATGGTCACCTTCGCCGCCTCGGTGACCGTGCTCGCCTACGTGTCCTTCCTGCAGAGCGACGCCGCGGCCGGCGGCATGCGCCAGCTGCGGATCCTGCTCTCCACCCCGCTGGCGGTCTTCGCGATCGCCCGCTACCTGCAGATCCTGCTGGTCAGCGAGGGCGGCGGCGAACCGACCCGGACCCTCTTCACGGACCGGACCATGCTCGCCGTCGGCGGACTGTGGCTGACCGGCTTCGGACTCCTGCTGGCGGTGCAGTCATGGTGACGGCCCCCCAGCCCGGGCGCTTCGCGCTCCCCCGGCCCCGACGGTCCTGGTTCCTCGCCGACCGGGCCGCCACCTGGCCGGTCCGACTGCTGGCCGCGGTGAGCGCCGGGTGGCTGCTGTTCTGCGCGCTCCAGGAGGCCCTGACCGGCCGGGCCTGGTTCTGGGTCGTCCCCGGGGCCGCCCCGCCCCCGGTCCTGCTCGGCGTCCCGCTGCTGGTGCTGCTGGCCGCGCTCGCCGTCCGGCTGCGCCGCGGCCGCGGCCGGGTGCGCTGGCCCGCCGTCATGGGCGTGCTCTCGCTCGCCGTCGGGCTGGACCAGTCGGGACTGACGCTGGCCGCGGCGACGGCCGACCGGACGGTGCCGCCCGGCGCGATCCACGTCGTCGCGCAGAACACCGAGTACTGGGGCTCCGACGTGGACCCGGACCGGTTCTACGCCTACCTCAAGGCCCAGAACGCCGACGTGTACCTGCTCCAGGAGTACCTGCACTGGGACGACGCGGCCGGCGCCGACGGCGCCCGCGAGGTGGACGACACCGCCCGGCTGAAGCGCGAGTTCCCGGGCTACCAGGTGGTCACCCGGGGCGAGTTGGTGACCCTCTCCCGGTTCCCCGTGGTGGCGCAGCCACCGGTCGGCCCGGACCAGGAGCTGCGGGCGCGCGGGGAGGGCGACTGGTCGCGCGTCTTCGCCGGGGCCAAGGTGCTGCGCACCGACCTCGCGGTCAACGGCTCGGTGATGTCCTTCTACAACGTCCACATGCTCGTACCGGTCGCCTACGGGATGCCCCCGCAGGACTTCCCGGCCGACGTGCACCGCCGGCAGCGGGAGCGCCGGCAGCAGTTCGACGGGCTGGTCCGGGACGTCCGGGCCAACCCCGACCCCCTGTTCATCGCCGGCGACTTCAACACCAACGCCGGCATGGGCGACCTCAACGAGCTGCGCGGCCTCACCCAGGACGCGGCGGACGCGGGCGACACGGTCCTGCCGATGTCCTGGGACGCCGGCAGCTGGCACGACTGGTGGCGCTTCGACTGGGCGTTCACCGCACACGGCTCCCGGACCCACCGCTACTCGCTGAGCAGCCCCGAGGGCACATCCGACCATCTCCGCCAGGACGCCTGGATCACCGGGCCCGCAACGGGAGGCACACATGGCTGATCCGGACGCACACATGACCGGTTCGGAGGCACCCACGGCCGGCGCACGGCCCACCGTGTCGGTGATCATCCCCAACTACAACTACGAGAAGACCATCGCGGCGGTCGTCGAGTCCGCCCTCGCGCAGACCTACCCCGTGCACGAGGTGCTCGTCGTCGATGACGGCAGCTCGGACCGCTCTCCGGAGATCGTCCGGCGCTACCCCGTCCGGCTGATCACCCAGCGCAACGGCGGGGTGTCCGTCGCCCGCAACCGCGGGGCGGCCGAGAGCACCGGGGAGATCCTGTTCTTCCTGGACTCCGACATCGCGCTGGACCCGGACGCGGTCGCGAACGCCGTGGCCCTGCTGGCGGAGCAGCCCGACCTCGGCTGCGTCCACGGGGTGGTCGGCAAGCGGGCACTGTTCGACGACGGCCCGGTCGAGCGCTACCGCGTCCTGCACGAGTACTGGTGGCGCCGGCGGGCCACCGGCCGGGTGCGCACCGTCTTCTTCGCCATGTGCGCCATCCGGCGGGAGGTGTACGAGGAGATCGGCCCGCTGGACGAGACCCTGCGCGAGTCGGAGGACGTGGAGTACAGCGAGCGGCTGGCGGCGAAGTACCCGATCCTGCTGACCGAGCGCATCACCGGCCGGCACGACGACGTGGAGCGGCTGGGCGCGCTGCTCGGCGAGCAGTACCGGCGCTCGCAGCTGCTGGTGGCGTTCGCCGGCGCCCACCGCTTCAGCCCCGGGGCGCTCAAGGCGAACCGGATGCCGGGGGTGCTGGCCACCGCCGCCACCTGGGGGAGCCTGCCGCTGCTGCTGCTCACGCCCAAGGCGGCCGTCCTCCCGGCGCTGGGCGTGGCCTGGTTCGCGGTGGCGGACCCGGGGCTGGCCCGGTTCGTGGTGCGCGACCAGGGGCTGCGGTACTACCCGGTGTTCGTCGGCTACCACTTCCTGCTGCACACCGCACTGGTGGCGGGCGTCGCCCGGGGCGCGGTACGGGCGCTCACCGAACGCGGCTTCCGGCGGCCGCGGCACCCGGCGTCATGACGGACGGTGTCACGAAGGACGGCGTCGCGACGGACGGTGTTACAGCGGACGCGTCCGGGGTCGGTCCGGGAGCCGGCCCGCCGCGGGGCCGGCGGCGGCTGCTGACCGCCGTCCTCCTGGTGGCCGGCATCGCGGGCCTGGTCGCGGTGGCCCGCAACGACGCCTGGAGCCTGGTGACCAGGATGGCGGACGGCTGGTCCCTGGCCCTGCTGGCGGTGTCCGTACTGACGAACGTCGGCGGGCTGCTGCTCGGCCTGCTGTCCTGGCGGGCCGTCCTGGACGACCTGGGGCCGCCCGTCGGGCTGTTCGGCAGCGCCCGGATCTTCTTCTGCGGGCTGCTCGGCAAGTTCCTCCCGACCCCGGTCTTCGGGCTGCTCGCGCACATCCAGCTGGGCGCCGAGTACGGGGCCACGGCCGGACGGATGGTCACCACCTACGTGGTCAGCCTGGGCATCACCATGCTGACCGCCTGCCTCGCCGCGCTCGGCATCGCGCCCGCCGTGCTCGGCGGCAACACCTGGTGGCTGGCCCTGCCGGTCCTCGTCCTGCTCTGCTTCGTGGTCCGTCCGGGCCTGATCGGCGCGGCGGTGGAACACGGCGCCCGGCTGTTCCGCCGGCCGCCGCCGTCCGGGCGCAACTCGCCCCGCGCGGTGCGGGTTTCGCTCGCCCTGGCCCTGCTGTCCTGGTTCTCGGCCGGCCTGCACCTGTGGCTGATCGTGGTCGCCCTGGGCGGGCCGCCCGGCCGCTCGCTGGCGGCCTGCGTCGGGGGCTTCGCGCTCGCCACCGTGGCGGGCACGCTGACGATCGTCCTCCCGGACGGCCTGGGCGCCCGGGAGATGGTCCTGGTGCTGTCGCTGTCGACGGTGATGCCGGTCTCCACGGCCGGCGCGGCCGCGATCGTCTCCCGGCTGGTCTGCACAGTGGCCGAACTGGGCACCGCCGGGGTAATGATTCTGGTGACCAGGTCGCGGCGGGGCACTGCCCCGGCCGCGCCCGGCGACACCACTGCCGATCCCCCTGGAGGGAAGACTGATGCGGTACCGCAGCATCGGAGTTGACGGCCAGTCGGCCAGCGTGCTCTGTCTCGGCGCGATGACCTTCGGCACCACCGTCGACGAGGAGACCGCGACGGCGATCCTCGACCGGTTCACGGAAGCCGGCGGGACGTTCATCGACACCTCGAACAACTACGCCTTCTGGGCGCCCGGTGCGAACGGCTACGAGAGCGAGGAACTGCTCGGCCGCTGGACGGCCCGCCGCGGCAACCGCGACGACCTGGTGCTCGCCACCAAGCTCGGCGCCCGCCCGGTGCCCGGACTGCCCTTCCCCGAGCACATCGAGGGCCTGTCCGCCCGCGCGGTGCGGGAGGCGGCGGAGGGCAGCCTGCGCCGCCTCGGCACCGACCGGCTGGACCTGTACTACGCGCACGTGGCCGACCCGGCCACACCGGTCGAGGAGACCATGGGCGCCTTCGCCGGGCTGGTCGCCGACGGCAAGGTCACCGCCCTCGGGTGCAGCAACCACAGCGCCGCCCAGCTGGCCGACGCCAACGACCTTGCCGCCGACCGGGGTTGGCCAGGCTACCGGTGCGTCCAGCAGCGCCACAGCTACCTGCGGCCGAGGCCCGACGCGGACTTCGGCGTCCAGAAGCACGCCGACGAGGCCCTGCTCTCGTACCTCGCGGCGCGGCCCTCGATGGCGCTGCTCGCCTACTCCCCGCTGCTCGGCGGCTCGTACTGCCGCCCGGACCGCCCGCTGCGCGCGGAGTACGAGCAGCCGGAGACGAAGGCCCGGCTGGCCGTACTGGCGGAGGTGGCCGAGGAGACCGGCGCCACCGTCAACCAGGTGGTGCTGGCCTGGCTGATCGGCCACCCCGTCCCGACCGTCCCGGTGGTCGGCGCCAGCTCCGTCGCCCAACTGGAGGAGAGCCTGGGCGCGTTGGACCTCGTCCTCGACGAGGAGCAGCGCCGACGGCTGGACACCGCGGCCTGACCGGACCTCCCTCCAGCCGTCGGGGCCTGTCGTGCGGGACAGGCCCCGGCCCCGTGCCCGTCGGTCAGAGCCAGCCCTCCTTGGCCGCGCGCACCCCCGCCTCGAACCGGCTGCGGGCGCCCAGCCGGTTCATCAGCTGGGAGCTCATCCGGCGCACCGTGCGCAGCGACAGCCCGAGCCGCCGGGAGGCCACCTCGTCGGTGCAGCCGATGCTCAGCAGGAGCAGCAACTCCCGTTCCTGGGGCGTCAGATCGTGCTCGTTGCGGCGCGGGTCCTGGCCGAACGGCGTGCCCGCCGCCCAGAACTCCTCGAACAGCAGGGCCAGCGCGCTCACCACCCCCGGGGTCCGCACCTCCAGCGCGCCCGCGCGGCCGTCCTGCGGGTCGATCGGCACCAGCGCGGTCTCCCGGTCCACCACCACCAGCAGCAGCGGCAGGAAGGGCACCGTGCAGGCCTGCCCGCCGAGCCGGGTGAACCAGCGGACGTACTCCAGCGTCGCCGGGTCGTTGCGGAAGCTCTCCTGGTAGACGCTCCTGATCCGCACCCCGCGCTCCAGCGCCTGCCGGTCCAGCGGCTCGCTGGCGTCCATGGTGTCCGGCAGTTGGGCGCCGCCGGGCAGCAGCGACAGGCACTCGCGCTCGGCGGTGGAGGCCAGGTCCTCCAGCCGCTTGCGGACCATGTCCAGCCCCTCCAGCCGGTGGATGACCTCGTACCGCGAGGCCCGGTTGGCGTTGAACCGGGCGCTCAGCGCGGTCACCGCCTGCTCGGCGGACTCGATCTGCCGCTGGCGCCGGCTGAGGTCAGCGGTGGCCCGCGAGAGCAGGAACCCGAACCCGACGTCCGGATTGAACGGCACCGCGTCCCGGCAGCCGTCCTCCAGGTTCACCAGGTCCAGCTCGGCCAACCGGTTCAACGCGACCCGCACCCGCTCCTCACTCCACCCCAACCGCTCGGCCATGTCGACGACCCGGAACCCCGGCTCCTCCACGATCAGCCGGTACACCGCCTCCGCCGACGGTTCGATGCCCAGCACCTCAAGCACAGCAGATACCCCCGTATGGTCCCGCTCGTCACCACAGGGAGGCTAAGCCAGCTAGCCGACTAGGTCTATACCAATATTTCTCGGATGCCCACCGCCCCGCCCCGGGGGCCGACAGCACGGGTCACGCCCCGCCGGGCAGGCGCACGGCGGGGCGGACGCGTCCCGGGCCGCGGCCGGTCAGAAGCGCCAGGCGGGGTCGTCGGCGATCGCCAGCAGCTCGTCCGTTCCCAGGCCCGCGCCGGACGCGCCGGCCCACTGCTGGAGCGTCACCGTCCGACCGTCGGCACGCTGCACGCGAACGTACTGGGAGACGCGGCCGCCCTGCGGGAAGGTCAGCGTCATCGCCTCGCCCCGGGCGCCGCCCGGGAGTTCGGCCACCTGGCAGTTGGTGCGCGGGGCCGCCTCCTGCGGCGAGGGCACGCCGGGGCGCGGCGTGACCTTGGGCAGGGCGATCGTGGCGCAGAGCGGTACGTTCGGGGCGTCGGCGGTCCGGTCGGCGCCGCCGACGAGCTCCACCTGGCCCACCGGGGACGCCCAGTCGACCCGGAAGGTGCGGCCGGGGATGTCACCGCCGCGCACCGTCGTGCCGCCGCCCGCCGGAAGGAGCCCGGCCAGGGTGGCGCCCAGCTGCTCACTGCTCCAGCCGGTGGGCCGGCCGCCGCCGGGGCCGAAGGAGTCCGGTCGCAGCGGTTGCGGGGCGTCGCCGGCCGCGCCGGCCAGGGTCAGCGGGCCGGTCAGCGGGTCGGCGGCCACCGCCGTGCCGCCCGGGTCGTGGGCGGCACCGCCGGTCGGCAGGCCCCCCAGCAGGGCGGTCAGAGCCGCGGCGGCTGCCACCCCGGCGCCGGCCCGCACGGCCAGCCGCACGCCGCTGCGGCGTCGTCCGGCGGCCACTGCCGCGTCCACCGAGTCGGCGGGCAGTGGCGGTTCGGTGCCGAGTCCGGTGGCGAGCAGGGCCCGCAGCTCGTCCTGCCCGTCGAGGGCGTGGTCATGTGTCACAGCAGTTCCTTCAGGGGGGTAGGGGTGACGGCCAGTTCGTCGAACGGGTCGGTCTCGCCGAGCAGCTCGCGCAGCCGGGCGAGAGCCCGGAAGGTGTGGCTCTTGACCGTGCCGGCGGTGCAGCCGAGCGCCTTGGCGGTGGCCGCGATGTCCAGGTCGACCCAGAACCGCAGGACCACCACGGCCCGCTGACGCGGCGGCAGCGCGGCCAGCGCGGCCCGGACCTGGAGGCCCAGCGAGGGGTCGGCTCCCTGGCCGGCCCGGTCGGGCAGCACGGGCGTCGGGTCCTCGTGCCGCCAGCGGCGCCGGGTGTGGTCGATGCAGGACCGGGTCAGCACCCGGTGGGCGTAGGCCTCCAGGTTGGCGATCCGGTGCCGCCTTCCCCACACCGCGTACAGCTTGGTCAGTGCGGTCTGCGTGATGTCCTCGGCGTGGTGCCAGTCGCCGCACATCAGGTACGCGGTCCGCCGCAGGTGCGGCAACCGGTCCTCGGCGAAGCCGCGGAACTCCTCCAGGTCTGCGCTACGCACAGGGCGTGCCCTCCGTTCGTCTCTGCCCTCTCCGACGGAGCGGACCCGCTGCCGGGATGTCACCGGAGGGGGAAAACCCGAGGGAACTTTCTGACGGGCCGTGACATCCTCTGCGGCCCCCTGCTCCGTCGATCCAGTGGCAGGGCCGACGAGCGGCCCGCCGAATCCAGGGCATCGCCCCACTGAGAGGACACTATGCAAGGCATACACAGAAGAGGCCCGAGGCGGGTGGGCCGGTGGCCGGCCGTCGCGCTGGGCGCGGTGCTGGCGGGGACGACCGTCGCCCCGGCCGGCTGGGCGTCGCCGGCCGAGGCACCCGCCGGGGGCTCCGCACCGGCGGCGGGCCGGCCGGTCCGGGTGACCCTGGTGACCGGCGACCGGGTCACCGCCCTGGTCGGCACCGACGGCGGGGTGTCGCTGGTCGCCGTACAGCCCGGGCCCGGACGCGAGGACGTGACCTTCACCCAGCGCTCCGGCGCCCCGGGCACGCTCACCCTGCTCCCCGCGGACGCCGTCGAGCCGCTGAGCACCGGGCGGCTGGACCCGCGGCTGTTCGACGTCGCCGGGCTGATCGCCCAGGGCTACGACGACGCGGGCACCGCCGAGCTGCCGCTGATCCTCGGCTCGGACCGACCCGGCGCCAAGGGGTTCGCCGCCGCCGCGCCGCCGGCCGGGGCCACCGTCGTACGCACGCTGGAGAGCGTGCACGGCGTGGCCCTGCGCGCCCCGAAGGCCCGCACGGGCGAGCTCTGGCAGCAGCTCGCCCGGCCCGGCGCCGGGCTCGCCGCGAGCGGGGTGGACAAGGTCTGGCTGGACGGCAAGGTGACCGCCGCGCTCGACCGGTCGACCGCGCAGATCGGCGCCCCGCAGGCCTGGTCGTCCGGCTGGACCGGCAAGGGCGTCAAGGTCGCGGTGCTGGACAGCGGCATCGACCGCGGGCACCCCGACGTGGCCGGCTCCCTCGGCGAGAGCTCCGACTTCACCCTCGCCGACCCGGCCCGCGAAGGCCCCACCCCAGTGGCCTCCGACGCGGACGGCCACGGCACGCACGTCGCCTCGATCGTGGCGGGCACCGGCTCCGCCTCCGACGGCCGGTTCAGGGGCGTCGCCCCCGAGGCCCGGCTGCTGGTCGGCAAGGTGCTGGACGACGAGGGCAACGGCCAGGAGTCCTGGGCGCTCCAGGGCATGGAGTGGGCCGCGGCCCGCGCGCCGATCGTCAACACCAGCTTCACCGGCGCCGCCACCGACGGCACCGACCCGCTGGCCCAGGCCGTCAACACGCTCTCCGCCCGCTACGGCACGCTCTTCGTCGCCGCGGCCGGCAACAACGGCCGGCCCGGCACCGTCGGCACCCCCGGCTCGGCGGACGCCGCGCTGACCGTGGGTGCCGTCGACCGCGACGGCTCGCTGGCCGGCCTCTCCAGCCAGGGCCCTCGCACCGGCGACCACGCCGTCAAGCCGGACCTCACGGCACCCGGCATCGGCATCGTCGCCGCCCGCGCCGCCGGGACGGACGGCCAGAACCCGGTCGGCGACCGGTACACGGCCATCTCCGGCACCTCGATGGCGGCCCCGCACGTCGCCGGAGCCGCCGCCCTGCTCCTCCAGCAGCACCCGGACTGGAAGGGGCCGCAGCTCAAGGCCACGCTCGTGTCCTCCGCCGCCCCGCTGGCCGGGCGCGGCGCGTACGAGCAGGGCGCCGGGCGGGTCGACGTCGCCCGGGCCACCACCCAGGAGGTGTACGCGACCGCCGAGGGCACCGGGATCCGCCTGGACGACGCGTCCGACGCGGCCCCGACCAGCCGGACCGTCACGTACCACAACGCCGGCGGCACGCCTGTCACCCTGGACCTGGCCGCCCGGTCCACCGGGCCGGCCGGCGGGTTCACCGTCGCCCCCGCCCGGCTGACCGTCCCGGCCGGCGCCAGCGCACCGGCCACCGTGACCGTGGACCCGGCCCGGATCGCCGCGGGCGCCTCGCTGACCGGCCGGGTGACCGCGACCGGCCCCGGCGGCACCGCCGTCACCACCCCGTACGCGCTCACCCGCGAGGCCGTCCGGCACGACGTCACCGTCACCGCAGTCGACCGCGACGGCGCTCCGGTGGGACCGGGCACCTGGATGACCCAGTCGATGATCGGCCTGGTCAACCTGGACACCCGGGAGTCCTTCCCGCTCCGGTTCACCGGCGGCACCGCCACCGCCCGGGTACCCGAGGGCCGCTACAACCTCGGCGGCAAGCTGGTCACCCCCGGCGCCGGGACCGCAAGCCCGACGTCCACCCTGTTCCTCCAGCCCGAGCTGGAGCTGCGCGGCGACACCAGGATCGCCGTCGACGCCCGGCAGGGCAGGCAGCTGACCGTCACGGTGCCCGGCCGCGCCACCACCGGCTGGTCGCTCTCCGCGGCCTACTGCTACCGCACCGGCGGCGACGAGGGGTGCGCCGACTCCTTCGCGGCCATCGGCCGGCCCGGCAACCTGTACGTCATCCCCGGCGGCCGACCCGGCGCCGGCCGGCTGGACTTCACGGCGCAGAGCGTCCAGAACGGCCCGCAGCAGCAGAACGGACGGCTGCCGGACCGCTACGACCTGCTGGTGCACACCACCGGCGGGCTCCCGGACCCGGCCTTCACCGTCGACCCCGGCGAGCTGGCCACCCTCAACACCCGCTACTTCGCCCAGGCCCCCGGCACGGCGGGCGACTTCAGCAGCTTCGCGGAGGCCGGCGGCGTCGGCGGCCTCAGCATCGCGGAGCCGAACTTCGCGCTGCCGGCCGTCCGCACCGAGTACTTCACCGTCAAGGACCAGCGCCGCGAGACGACCTTCGGCCAGAACGCCGGGCCCGGCGGCGAGATGGTCCCCTCCACGGTGAGCCAGAGCGGTGCCCTGCGCTGCGCGGCCGGCGAGACCTGTGCCGAGCGCTGGAACGCCGCCGTCATCGGACCCGGCCTCGCCCCCGGCCAGGGCGGCGCGGCCACCATGGCCCGCACCAGCGACGGCTTCCTCACGCTGGCGCCGCAGCTGTTCAGCGACGCCTCACCCGGCCACATCGGCTCACCGTGGACGCGGCGGCTGGACGACACCATCCGGATCGACCTGGAGCGGGACGGCAAGCGGATCGGCAGCAGCGCACGGGAGTCCGCCGACTTCGCCGTGCCGGCCGGCGACGCCACCTACCGGCTGACCGCGAAGGCCACCCGGTCCGAACCGTGGGCCGCGCTGTCCGGCACCGTCGAGGCGGTCTGGACCTTCCGCTCGGGAGCCGTCGCACCGGGCCCCGGCGGCGCCCCGCGCAGCACCCCGCTGCCGATCCACGCGGTCCGCTTCACCGCCCCGGTCAACCCGGACAACCAGGCGCCGCGCAAGCAGCACACGCTGCTCGCCGCCGTGGAGCGGCAGAGCGGCGCGCCCGCCGCGACCGTCGCCAGCCTGGAGGTCCAGGTCTCCTTCGACGACGGCGCCAACTGGCGCAACGCCCCGGTGCAGCCGGGCGACAGCGGCTACCGGGTCACCGTCGACCCGCCGGCCGGGACGGGCGGCTTCGTCTCGCTCAGGGCCGTGGCCCGGGATGCCGACGGCGGCTCCGTCGAGCAGACCACGCTCCGCGCCTACCGGCTGACACCGTGAAGCGGGCTCGGTGGCCCGGGGGTCTCCCCCGCGCCACCGAGCCGTCGGGCCGCCTCGCACCCGGCCCCCTTCGGCGGGCGCCGAACCCGAAGGAGTCCCTGTCCGGGACTGCTACCCGGACCGATCCCTGAGGCGCGACCCCTAAGGGCGTAGACACGCTCACCAGCGGGCATGGCACGGTTGCAGTGCAACGTCATCAGCCGTGAGAAGGTACCGATCATGAGTGCAGTGAAGTTCATCCTCAATGTCATCTGGTTGGTTTTCTGCGGCATTTGGATGGCTCTTGCCTACGTGCTCGCCGGAATCATCTGCTGTGTACTGGTCATTACCATCCCGTTCGGCATCGCCTCCTTCCGGATCGCCGGCTTCATCCTGTGGCCGTTCGGGCGGACGGCGGTGGAGCGGCCGGACGCCGGGCCGGCGTCGTGCGTCGGGAACGTGATCTGGCTGGTCTTCGCCGGGTGGTGGCTGGCGATCGGGCACCTGGTCACCAGCATCCCGCTGTTCCTGTCGATCATCGGCATCCCCTTCGGGTGGGCCAACCTCAAGATGATCCCGATCTCGCTGATGCCGCTCGGCCGCGAGATCGTGCCGACGGACCGGGAGTGGGGCGCGCGGTAACCGGGACACGGACCTCGACGGCCGGCGACGGGCAGCATCCCGCGCCGGCCGTCCGCGTTCGCCGGGGGGGGTGGCAGGGGGGCGGGCGTCAGCGGCCGAGGCGGGACTCCAGGGTGCGCAGGTCCGCGGTGAGGGCGGACCGCACCGGGCGGGACATCAGCGGGCCGGCCAGGCGGCGGCCGCCGCGGACGCGGATGCGGGCGAAGGTGCCGGTCCGGGTGGGCTCGAAGGTGTAGGTGACGCGCATGGGCATCGGCCCGGCGACGGAGACCATGTCGAGCACCGTCGGCGGGTCGTGGCGCGACACGCGCAGCACGTACGAGAAGGACCGGCCCAGGAAGTGCGCGGTCCGGGTGACCTCGGCGCCCGCGCCGAAGCCGCCGGTGTCGGCTTCCCGGGTGAGGGTGGCACTGCGGATGCCCCGGGTCCACTCGGAGTCGTGGCGCCAGTCCATCGCGTAGGCGGCGACCGTGGCGGGCGGGAGGGGGATCAGGCGTTCCACTGTGACGTCGAGCATGATCACACTCTCCCGCCGGGCGGGCCGGCGCGCTCCCCGGACTCGCCCGGGCGGAGGCGGGCCCCGGTCAGAGCCCCAGGATCCGCTGGGCCTGCGCCCGCATCTCGACCTTGCGGATCTTCCCGGTGACCGTCATCGGGAACTCCTCGACCACGTGCACGTAGCGCGGGATCTTGACGTGGGCGAGCCGGCCCGCGCAGTACCCGCGGACCGCCTCGGCGGTGAGCGGCTCGGCGCCCTCCCGCATCCGGATCCAGGCCATCAGCTCCTCGCCGTACTTGGCGTCGGGGACGCCGATGACCTGGACGTCGAGGATGTCCGGGTGGGTGTGGAGGAACTCCTCGATCTCGCGCGGGTAGAGGTTCTCGCCGCCGCGGATCACCATGTCCTTGATCCGGCCGGTGATGGCGAGGTAGCCGTCCTCGTCCATCACCGCGAGGTCCCCGGTGTGCATCCAGCGGGCGGCGTCGACGGCCTCGGCGGTGCGCTCCGGCTCGCCCCAGTAGCCGAGCATGACGGAGTAGCCGCGGGTGCAGAGCTCGCCGGGTTCGCCGCGCGGGACGGTCCGACCGGTGGCCGGGTCGACCACCTTGACCTCCAGGTGCGGGCCGACCCGGCCCACCGTGGCGACCCTCCGCTCGACCGGGTCGTCGACCCGGGTCTGGGTGGAGACCGGCGAGGTCTCGGTCATGCCGTAGCAGATGGAGACCTGCGCCATGCCCATCCGCCCGATGACCTCCTTCATCACCTCGCTCGGGCAGGGCGAGCCGGCCATGATGCCGGTGCGCAGGCTGCCGAGGTCGTAGCGCTCGAAGTCCGGGTCGGCCAGCTCGGCGATGAACATGGTCGGCACGCCGTACAGCGAGGTGCAGCGCTCGGCGGCGACGGCGGCCAGGGTGGCGCCGGGCTCGAAGGAGGGGGCGGGGATGACCATGCAGGCGCCGTGCGAGGTGGCGGCGAGATTGCCCATCACCATGCCGAAGCAGTGGTAGAACGGCACCGGGACGCAGATCCGGTCCTGCTCGGTGTAGGCGAGCAACTCCCCGACGAAGTACCCGTTGTTGAGGATGTTGTGGTGGGAGAGCGTCGCGCCCTTGGGGAAGCCGGTCGTCCCGGAGGTGTACTGGATGTTGATCGGGTCGTCGGGGGCCAACTCGCCCTGCCGTTCGGCGAGTCGGGCCGGGTCGGCGCGCCGTCCGGCGGCGGTCACGGCGTCCCAGTCGGGGCCGCCGAGCAGCAGGACGTGCTCCAACTCCGGACAGCGGGGCCGCACTTCAGAGATCATCCCGGCGTAGTCGGAGGTCTTGAAGCGCTCGGCGGCGACCAGCAGCCGGATGCCGGCCTGGTTCAGCACGTACTCCAACTCGTGGGCGCGGTAGGCCGGGTTGACCGTGACCAGGATCGCGCCGAGCTTGGCGGTGGCGTACTGGGTGAGCGTCCACTCGGCGCAGTTGGGGGCCCAGATGCCGACCCGGTCGCCCTTGGCGATCCCGAGTTCCAGCAGGCCGAGCGCCAGGGCGTCGACGTCGGCGGCGAGTTCGGCGTACGTCCAACGGCGGGCGGTGGCCCGGTCGACCAGGGCGTCGCGCCCGGGGAAGGCGCGCACCGCGCGGTCGAGGTTCTCCCCGATGGTGTCGCCGAGCAGCGGGACGTCCGAGGCGCCGGAGGCGTAGCTGCGGGGGGTCGGCGTGGTCGGCACGGGCGGGCTCCCTGGGGACGGCGGTGCGGGACGGGGTCCATGGTCGCGGGCGCCGGCCCCGCGCCGCCACCCCCGAACGGGGGTACGGACACGGCGCTGGGGCCGCCCGTCACGGTCGACGGACGGCCCCAGCGCGCGGGGTCACTTGTTGATGCAGGTGTTGCCGAACGCCGGGTTGAGGAGCCCGATGATGTCGATCGAGTTCCCGCAGACGTTGGCCTCCAGGTTGATCGGGACCTGGATCACGTTGCCGGACAGGATGCCGGGCGAACCGATGGCGGCCCCGTTGGCGGTGGCGTCGCCGGCGGACGCGGTGCCGGCCCCGGCGAGGACCGTCACCGCGGCGAGGGCGGTGGCGGCGAAGGTGGTACGCATACGCATTGCGTCACTCCTTGTGAGCAGAGCGGGTCGAAGTGTGACGATCACACCTCGCCCACGATCACAAGGGATGCGCTCCTCCGCACGCCGGATTCGCCCGTCTAGGGCGTGTCGCCCTCCCGACCCACCGGCTCCCCGCCCTCGGGGCCGGCGCCACCGAGCGATTCCAGCAGGTCCCGGGCCGGACGAAGGCCCGGCTCGGCCGCCACCGCGCGGTGCAGCAGCCCGAGGGCGAGCGGCCCCTCCCCGGCCGCCAGGGCCTCCAGTGCGCGGTTGTAGTCGATCCGTCCGGCGTAACGCAGCCGGAACAGCACGGACAGGTCCTCCCGGCAGGACGGGCAGCGCAGGGTCACCGGGTCCGCCGGAACCCTGCACAGCGGGCACGGCACCGGCGGGGCCCCAAGGGCCGCGACAGCGCCCCCGGCGCCCGGGACGGACACGGCGTCCACGGCGTCCACGGCGTCCACGGCGCTCATCGCGGCCCCGCCTCCTCCGGCCGGACCGGGCCGAGCGACTCCTGGGCCGGCTCGCTGCCCAGCTCCCGCTGCGCCTGCGCGTACAGGGCCAGCAGGTTCGACATGTGGGTGTTCACGTCCGCCATGTTGGGCGCCTCCACGGCCTCGTCCAGCCCGCGCAGCTCGGCCATGATCAGCTGGGCCAGGGCGGGCGAGACCATGCTCTGGGTCACGTAGATGTTGCACATGGTCAGCATCCGCATGGTGTGCCCGAGCGAGTCGCACAGCTCGTCCGCCTTGCGGGCCGAGCGCACCGCGCCGTCCCAGTCGGCGGCCTCCCGGCGCAGCCGCAGCTCGGCGGCCACCGACCGCAGCCGGTCCAGGTCGCTCGGGTCGAGGAGCTTCTCGCAGTAGTGGATGAACAGGCTCAGGTACGCCTCCGAGCCGCGCACCCAGCGCTGGGCCTTGAGCTGCTGCTGGGCCCGCTCCAGCGCCGCGTCCACCGACTGGCCGCGGGTCTGCCCGGCCGCCAGGTCGTCCAGGGTGTCCATCAGCCGCTGCGCCTCGCGCATCTCGGCCTCGGTCAACTCGCCGCCCCAGCGGTCGGTGAAGGACTCGATCTGCCGCTGCTGCTCCTCGACCTGCACCTTCAGCTCCGGGTCGAGGGTGACCCGCTCCAGCTTGACGGTCTTCTCGGCGCCGCCCTGGATCCGCACCGACAGCGTGATGGTGCGGTCCCGGTCGAGGCCGAAGGCGACCTCCACCGGGGTGCGGCCGCCCAGGCCCTCGGGCAGCCGCAGGGTGAGGTGGCCGATCAGCTCGTTCTGCTGGGCGATCTCGTGCTCGCCCTCGTAGACCGCGACCTCCAGCCGCTGCCGGCCGCTGCCGGAGACCACGAACTCCCGGCTGACCGGCGAACTCGTCGGGTAGCTGGTGTTCTTGGGGATGATGACGGCGAGGCGGCCGTCGTTCAGCTCGATGCCGAGGTTCTTCGGGGTGATGTCGAACGGGTTGGTGACCTGCGCCAGTTCGCCGCAGCCCGGGCAGACCTCACAGCCCGGCGGGTTCACCAGGCCGCAGGAGGCGCAGCGCAGGCCGACGTCCTCGGCGGCGGTGGTGGCCACCCTGGTGTGGCCCGGGGCGGCCGAGTTGAGCGGCTCGCCGCACAGCTCGCAGGCGGTGACGCCGGGGGCGGCCGGGGTGCCGCAGCGCGGGCAGTTGCCGCCGTGCACCACGGCGGTGGCCCGGGTGGCCTGCCGCGGGACCGTCCCGCCGCCGCCCGAACCGTCCAGCGCCTGCTCGCACTTGGGGCAGGAGGCCGCCCCGGCGTCGACCGGGAGGTGGCAGGTCGGGCAGGAGACCCGGTCGCCGCCGAGCAGGCCGGCGGCGCAGTTGGCGCAGTTGGAGGCGGACAGGTCGCCGGGGGCCCGGCACTCGGGGCACTCCACCTCGCCGACCAGCGCGGACTGCACGGCCGCGCCGAGCGCCACGCACTGCATCGGGTTGACGCCGCGCCGGATCCGGCGGGGGCCGAAGACCTCGCCGAGCCGGCGGGCGACCAGCGGGATCGCGGTCGAGCCGCCGACCAGCACCACCTCGTCGATGTCCCCGACGGTCAGGTTGGCCTGCATGATGGCCTTGTGGGTCAGCTCGATGGTGCGCTCGATCCGGGCCTCGATCAGCTCCTCGAAGCGGGCCCGCTCGAACTCCGTCTCCAGCACCAGCTGTCCGGCGCCCAGGCCCGGCAGGATGACCTCGGAGGACTCCTGGTGGGAGAGCTCGATCTTGATGGTCTCGGCGGTCGCGGCGATCTTCGGACGGTCGCGCAGGTCGGGTTGGTACTCCGCGCCGTACTCCTCCCGGATGTCCTCCAGCAGCGCGGTGGTGATCCCCCGGTCGAAGTCGTCGCCGCCGAGCAGGTTGTCGCCCTCGATGCCGAGCACCGAGACCGAGCCGGGCACCAGCAGCAGGATGGAGATGTCGAAGGTGCCGCCGCCGAGGTCGTAGACCAGGACGGTCTTCCCCTCCTCGCCCGCCTCGGAGGTGATCCCGTAGGCGAGGGCGGCGGCGGTCGGCTCGTTGATGATCCGCAGCACGTGCAGGCCGGCCATCCGGCCCGCCTCCTGGGTGGCCGCGACCTGCCGCTCGCCGAAGTACGCGGGAACGGTGATGACGGCGCGGTGGAAGGGCTCGCCGAAGCGCTGCTCGGCGTCCTCCTTGAGGCGGTGCAGGATGATCGCGGAGATCTCGATCGGGGTGTACGAGCGGCCGTTGAACCAGACGTTGACGTCGCCGTCGGTGCCCGCGGTGACCTTGTAGTCCACCTCCTTCAGGGCCGCCTGGACCTGCGGGTCCTTGAACTTGCGGCCCATGAAGCGCTTGACCGAGCGGATCACGTTGGCGCCGTCGACGGCGATCCGGCTGCGCGCGGTGGAACCCACCAGCAGCTCGCCCTTGCGGCCGCTACCGACCACGGAGGGCGTCGCCTCCTGGTTCTGCCGGTTGAAGATGATCTCCGGCTCGCCCCGGCGCAGGTGGGCGACCACGGAGTTGGTGGTGCCCAGGTCGATGCCGAGTGTGCGGTACATGTCGTTCCCCTCTTGCCCCTCGTGGTCCTGGCTACTTCTTGCGCTTCATCTGCCTGGCCTGCTCGGCCACGGCCTTGGCCCGGCGGCGGGCCCGGGGCGGGGCCGCCTTGGGCTGGGCCCGGGTGACCGGCGTGGCGGCTTCGGGTGCGTCGTCCGCCTCGGGTGCCTCGGGTGTCTCGGGCTTGACGGCCTCGGTGGCTTCCGTTGCCTCGAAGGCTTCGACGGTCTCGGCGCTCTCGGCGACCTCGGGTGTCTCCGGCTCGGTGACCGCCGGCTCCGGGTACGGGTCCGGGTACGGCTCCGACTCCGGTGCGGCGACCACCACTTGGGCCCGGCGCAGCACCTCGTCCCCCCAGAAGAACCCGGTCACCACCGTCCGCACCACCGTCTCCGGCGCCACCCCGGACCGGGCCTCGGTGCCCACGATCTCGGTCAGGTCCGGGTCGGCCGTCATGCCCTCCAGCCGCATCGGCCGCACCCTGGCCTTGGCGAGCTGCCCGAGCAGCCGGCGCCGGGTGGCCTCCAGGCCGGCGCCGCGCCCGAGCGCCACCAGCTCGCGGTCCAGGCCGAGGGCGGCGAGCGCGTCGTCCACCTCGACCAGGATGCCCAGCAGTTCGCGCTGCTCGGCCCGGGCTTCCTGCTTCTGCTCCGTCAGCTTGCTCCCCAGCAGGGACGCCCGGAAGAGCAGTCGGCCGAACGCCTGCTCCAGGTCGACGTCCTCGACGCCGGGCGGGATCTCCAGCGGCCGGTGCCCGTCAACCAGGGCTTCGGCGGGCGCGTCGGTGGGTGCGTCGGTCATTCGGGGACCTCGATCTGCGGCAGCACGGACAGGTCCGCCGCGTAGCGGGCGGGGACGGGCGGTTCGGGGTCGGCGCCGCCGGGGGCGGGCTCGGTGAAGTCGGCGGCCAGCTCGGCCCGGTGGAGGGCGGGCAGGGCGGCGGGCGGCAGCGGCGGGCGCTCGATCACCAGGAGCGGCTCGACGAGTGCGGGGGCGAGCAGCTCGGCGGCCTGGTCGACCGGTTCCGGCGGGAGGGGCCGCTGGAGGTCCGCCTCCAGGCGCCGGTCCGGGTTGCGCAGCAGCGCGGCGGCCTCCTGGATCTGCTGCCGGGTGTACCGGCCGGCCCGCATCGCCGGTCCGACGGCGAGGTTGATCTCGCGCACGCCGGCCGTGAGCGGGATGCCCAGGACCTCGTACGGCGACGGTTCGTGCAGTGGCATGGCGGGAGGTCTCTCTCCTCACGGTGGCGGTGGCGGTTCGGTCGGCGCTTCGGGTGACGGCTCGGCCTGCGGCGTACGGTCTGCGGCGTACGGTCCAGGACGCTCCCGACTGCCGTGCGGTTGCCGTCAGTAGAGCGACCTGATCCGCATCTGCATGGCGTGCAGCTCAGGGTCGTCCGGGCTGTACTCGACGGCCGTGCGGGCCAGCTCCTTGGCCTCGCGCAGTTTCCGGGCGTTGGCCTGCTGGACGGCGAACGAGCCGTAGACGATGCCGAGTTCGCGGCACAGCTGGTCGGTGTCCTCCTGGGTGCCGGACAGTTCGAGCGCCTCCTCCAGCAGCTTGATCGCCGCCCGGTAGCGGCGGGCCTCGTAGTGGCTGATGGCCTTGCCGCGCCAGAGGCTGACCATCAGGCGGCGGATGTCGGTCGAGTCGTCGTAGGACCTGGCCTTCTCGAGCATCGCGGCCTGGTCCGCGAACGGCTTGTCCTGCATCGCGTCCACCACGTGGTTGGCGATCAGCACCGAGACCCGGCGCGGGGCCTCGTGCTCGACCCCGCCCTCCCACTCCGGGTCGGCGCGCAGCGCCTCGGCCATCCAGGCGACGGCGCGCCGGTGGTCGTCGGCGAAGGCGGCCGAGCGGGCGAGCTGGCGCAGGACGAAGATCAGGCCGATCCGGTGGTCGGGGTCGGGGTTGAGTTCGACGAGCGCCCGCCAGGCGCCGGCGGCCTCCTCCAGTTCCGCGTCGGTGGCGTCGGGGTGGCTGAGCTGGCCGGCCCGGTTGCCGAGGGCGGCCTCCAGGAAGTGCCGGGCGGTCGGGTCCCCGGGGGCCAGCTCCAGGCTCTTCTCCAGCAGCCCGAGGGCGCGGGAGTAGTCCTTGTCCTCGTTGTTGATCTTGCGTGCCCACTGGGCGTAGGTGGCGCCGAGGTCGCCCCGCACCTCGGGGTCGTCGGGGGCCAACGCCAGGGCCTTCTCCAGGAGTTCGGCGGCTCCGGCCTGGTCGTCCAGGCTGTTCTTGAGCAGCGCGCGGGCGGCCCGGACCCCGGACTCGGCGGCGATCGCGGCGGCGTCGGCGGGCAGCCGGGCGCCGGGGACGGCCCGGGCGCGGGAGAGGCTGTCCAGGGCCTCGCGCCAGTCCTGGTTGCGGTGGTGCTCGCGGGCCTGGCTGACCAGGGACTCGCCGAGCAGTTCCTGCCAGTCCTCGCCGCGCCGCTGCTCGGGCACCGCGTCCAGGGCGGCGACGGCGGCGGCCTGCCTGCCCTGGAGCTGCAGGTAGCGCTGCGGGCCGAGTTCGCCGAACAGGCCGAGGGCCCGGGTGGGAGCGGGCGCGTCGGGGCCGGCCGGGCGCTGCCGCCAGGGCCGGACGGCCTGCTCGAAGGCCTCGGCCCAGCCGTCCGCTCCGGGCTCGGCGCGCAGCAGCCGGTCGAGGGTCGGGCCGAGCGCGAGGCGGCGGGCCGGGCGGCCGGGCAGGGTGATCCGGACGTCCTCCTGGGCGAGCGCGTCCGCGCAGTGGGTCTCCAGGCCGAGGCGCAGTGTCCAGGCGGTGACCTCGTCCCCGCTGCGCCCGGCGGCCCGGTCCAGGGCGCGCAGGTCGTCGCGGAGGCGGTCGAGCAGTCCGGTACGGGCGGCGGCCAGCCGCTGGGGCTCGGCGGTGCGGCCGGTGGTTCGGGCGGACTCGGCCCACAGCTCGGGCTGGTGCAGGGCGGCGACGAGGCTGCCGATCGTCCAGGCCCAGACCTCCTCGCCAGGGGCGTCGGGACCGTCGGCGGTGTCGGCGGCATCGGCGGTTTCGGCAGCATCGGAGGCACCCGCGGCGAGCCGGTAGCCGGCCAGGCCGAGCGCGTGCAGCACCCGGGGGTGGGCCGGGTCCCTGAGCAGCAGCTCGCGGTAGGCCTCCCAGGCCTCGCGGTGGCGGCCGTCGAGGACGGCCTGGTGCGCCTCGTGCTCGGCGAGCAGGGCGAGCGCGCCGGCCACCCGCTCACGGCCCGGCACCTCGCGCCCCGGCACCCCGTCGCCGGGGACGGGCTGGAGCGCCTGGCGCAGGTCGACGGCGGCCTGGCCGAGCCGACCGGCGGCGAGGGCGGCGCCGGCCCGGCGGACCAGGACGGCCGCGCGGGCCGCCCCGGCCTCGGCGGGCACCCCGGCCAGGGCCTCGTCCAGGCGGCCGAGTTCGGCGCGCAGCAGGGCGAGGTCGGTCCGGACGGGCACGGCCGCGGCGCCGTCGCCGAGCGCCACGGCCCAGCGGGCGAGCACCGGTTCGGCCTGCTCGGGGGTGCCGGCCCGGCGGGCGCAGTCGAGGACGGCGCGCAGCGCGGGGGCGGAGCAGCGGACACAGCGGGGCGGGGCGGCGGCCTCGGGGGCGTGCTGGTGGTCGGGGCAGGCCTCGCGGCCGCAGCCGCCGCAGGTACCGGTGGCGGGGCGGTCGCAGAGCGCGCAGTCGCCGGCCGGCTCCGCCACGGCCGTGCCGGAGGTGAGGAAGTGCCGGTACCAGTCCAGGGCGGCGGCCCAGTTGCCGGCCCGTTCGGCGAGCAGGGCGCGCAGCCGGGCGGTCGCCGGGTCGCCGGCCGGGTCGGGCGGGCCGAGCAGGGCGATCGTCCGGGCCGGGCGGCCGGCCAGCAGGGCGACGGCGGCCAGGTGGTAGCGGTCGCGCGGGCCGTGGCCGGCGTCGAGCAGGGCGGCGACCGGCTCCGGGGTGCCCTCGGCCAGGGCGAGGGCGGCGCGCAGCCGGGCCTGGCGGTGGGTGAGGGCGCCGGGCAGGGTGTCGGCGAGGGCGAGCGCGGCGGCGGCGCGGCGGCGCGGTTCGGCGTGGTCGCGGCCGGTGACCAGCAGGTGGGCGGCCTCGCGCAGGGCGGCTTCGCGCAGCGCGGCGCGGTAGCCGGGGGCGTCCGGGTGCTCGGCGGTGGCCTGCTGCCAGAGTTCGCGGGCGGCCGTCGGGTCGGTGTCCAGCCGGGTGCGGGCGAGCCGGTCGCGGGCCAGGGCCCGGCGGGGGCGCAGGTCCTCGTCGTCCAGTGCCTCCCAGCGGGCGAGGGCGCCGGCCGGGTCGCCGGTGCGGGCGAGGGCGAGGCCGTGGTGGAAGGCGGCGACGGCGGTCCAGCGGGTGCCCGGTTCGGCGCCGGCCCGGGTACCGGCTTCGGCCCCGGCGGCGGCCCCGGTGTCGGCCCCGGTGTCGGCCTCGGCGCGCAGGAGCGGCTCGGCCTCCTCGGCCCGCCCGGCGGCGAGCAGGGCGGCGCCGAGCCGGACCCGGGCGGGGCGCCAGTCGGGGGCCGCGCCGAGGCCGGCCCGGTAGTCGGCGGCGGCCTCGGCGGGGCGTTCGGCGCGCTCGTGCACCAGGGCGAGGCCGAACCGGGCCGGGGCGAAGCCGGGCCGGACGGTCAGGGCGGCGGCGAACTGCTCCCGGGCCCGCTCGTCGGCGCCGAGCAGCAGGGCGAGCCGGCCGAGGGCGTAGCGGGGGCGGGGGTCGGTCGGGCTCTCGCCGGCGGCGGCCGCGAGGTCGGCCCAGGCCGCCTCGGTGGCGCCGAGGCGCTGGCGGGCCAGCCCGCGGAAGAGCAGGCCGTCGGCGCGCAGGGCCGGGCCGCGCCCCCACGGGGAGGGTTCGCCGGGGCCGCGGCGCAGCGCCTCGTCGAAGGCGGCGACGGCGGGTTCGTCGCGGTGCAGGGTGTAGAGCTGGGCGCCCCAGCGGAACCAGAGTTCGGCGCTGCCGGAGGGGGCCGCGGCGGCGAGCAGGGCCTCGGCCTCGGCGGCCCGGTCGGTGGCGCGCAGCAGGGCGGCCCGGGCGAGCACCGGCCAGTCCCGGCCGGGCAGGGCGGCGAGGGCGCGGGCGGTGGTGTCCTCGCGCTGCTCGGGGGCGCCGTCGCGGCAGCGGCGCTGGAGCCAGTCGACGGTGCGGGCGACGGTCTCGGCCTCCGCGCCGGGCTCGGGGCCGGCGGCGGTGGCCTGGAGGTGGGCGAACAGCGGGCCGAGGTCGCCGTCGGGTGCCCGCAGCCGCTCCTCGGCGAGCAGGCGCAGGCTCCACCGGGGCAGTTGCCGGGCCGGGTCGGCGAGCAGCAGGTAGGCCTCGCGGTGCAGGGCGAGGGTGGCCTCCTGGTCGCCGGTGGGGACGGTGGCCTCGGCCTGGCCGAGCAGGGCGAGGCCGCGCTGCGGGCCCAACTCCCCCGGCGCGTCGGCGAGTCGGCGGGCCAGCCGGGCGTAGCGGCGGCGGGCCTGGGCGTCCCGGCCGGCGGCGAGCCGGGCGGCGGCGGCGGCCAGTTCCCTCGCCACCGTCGCGGCGTCCAGGGCCCGACGGCGGCGGGCCAGCACGACGGCGGCCGCCGCACCGGCCAGCGCCACCACGACCAGCAGCACCGCTAACAGCGCCATACACCGTCCCCCTGGGTTCGGACACCATCCACCCCATGACCAACTGGCTTCTGGAGATCATGAGTTGACGTCGTGTCGTGATGTTGCTCGGGCGCCATCAGAATAGGCCCTCGATCGGACAGCCGAACAGGAAAGCGCACTATCCTGGGCAGCGCGGCAGCCGTACGACAGCAGCACAGCAGCAGCTCGTCGGGAGCGGAACGGCAGCACAGCCAGCAGCGCGCCGGCGGTACCTGAACCAGCGCGTCAACAGCGGTCAACCGTCGGGGGTCGAGTGTCGGAGTCGCGTTGGGTGCCCGGGCTCCGGTTCGGGCCGGAGTTCGACCCCGAGCAGTACGAACTCCTGGAGTTCCACCACCGGGGCGGCGAGGCCGAGGTGTGGCGGGCGGTCCGCACCGGGCACAACGGGCGCAAGGAACTGGTCGCCGCGAAGATCATGCTGGAGCGCGACCCGGGCGAGGTGCGGCGCTGGCTCGGCCGCTGGGACGACGTCTCGCACAACGCGCACCGGCTGGGCGTCACCGACCTGGTCGTGCCCAGCTTCCTGCTCGGCCCCTCCCCGCACCGGCCCGGCACCCCGCCCGGCGGCGCGCTGCTGGGCTACCAGATCTCGCCCTGGGTCGAGGGCGTGCCGCTGCACACCTGGGCGCGCGGCCAGCGCGGCGGCCCGCCGGCGGTGGCCGAGGTGCTGGCCCGGCTCTGCCGGATCGTCGACGAGCTGCACCGCAAGCGCTGGGTGCACCGCGACATCTCCCCCGCCAACGTCCTGGTGGACGGCCAGGGGCAGGTCAAGCTGATCGACCTGACCTTCCTCGCCCCGCTGGACCACGCCCTGACCGTCGCGGTGTTCACCCCCGGGCACGTCCCGCCGGAGGCCGAGCAGGTCGGCGGCTTCCCGACCACCGCCAAGGACCTGTTCGCGGTCGGCACCCTCGCCCGCACCCTGCTGCTGCCCGACCACGGCCGCCTGGACCACCGGCTGGCCGCCGAACAGGCCCGCGCCGAACTGCTGGCGGCGGGCTACGGCGAGGAGTTGGCGCGCTGGGCCTGCGAGCCGCTGGCCCGCGACCCGGACCGCCGCCCCGCCCCGCTCGGCCCGTGGGCCGCCCGGGGCCGTGAACTGCTGCGCGCCCACCGGCCGGTGGCCCGCACCGCGGGCCTGGCCGTGCTGCCCGACCCGGCCGGGCGCCCGCTGGTGGTCACCGGCGGCGCCGACGGCACCGCGCTGACCGGGCCCGGCAGCCCCGGCCGGGCCCTCCCGGCAGGCCAGGGCCTCTCCGCCGTACGGGAGTTGACGGCCGGCTGGGCCGGACACCCGGGCGAGCTGGTGGTCTGCGCCGAGGACCGCGGCGGCACCCTGTGGGTCGGTACGGCCGCGGGCTGGTGGGAGGCCGCGCGCGGGGTCAACGGCCTGGCGGGCGCGGTCGGTTCGGCCGGGGAGATGACGGTGTGGGCGGCCGTCGGCGGCGCGCTGCGCTCGTACCGCTGGGCGCCCGGCCGCACCCTCACCGGCCAGGAGCACCCCGGCTGCCCGGCCGACCGGGTGCTCGCCGCCGAGGAGGAGCGGCCCGGCAGCTGGCTGCTGCTGGTCGAGCACCGCGAACGGCTGCTGAGCTGGCGGCCCGGCTCCGCCCGACCGCCCGTCCCGGTGGGCCCGGCCGGCCCGCTGCGCGCCGGGGCGCTGGCCCGCACCTCCGCCGGACCGCAGGCCGCGGTACTGCGGGCGGACGGCTCCGTCCAGCTGCACACGCTGGGCGCGGGGGCGGGGACAGCCGGGGCGGGAACGGAGGCGGGAACGGAGATCGGCGACGGCGAGCCCTCGCTCGGCCTCGCCATGGTGGGCCACCGCGGCGGCCCGACCGTCGCACTGGCCGGAGCGGGCGGCGTACGGCTGCGGCTGCCGGCCGGCGGCGCGTCCCGCCGGCCGCGCTGGTGGCGGCCGACGCTGCGCCCGGCCACCCGGGTCGCGCTGGCCATCGGCGACGACTGGCGGCTGTGCCTGGCGGCGGTGGTGGAGGGCGAGTTGCAGGTGTGGCAGGAGGACGCGGCGTACCGCTGGCAGGCGGTGGAGCTGCCGGAGGAGGGTTAGCGTCGGTGCGCTTCCGGGCAGCCCTGGAGCAGTTCGTCGGAGGGGGTCAGGCCGTGGCTTCCGGGCAGCCGTGGAGGAGCTCGGCGAAGGCCGCTCCGGCGGCGTCCCGCGGGAGGATCCGTTCCGCCCGGCGGCCGTCCGGCGTGCTGATCACATAGCGCTCGGCGTGGTACGAGAAGTCGTCCCAGGGCTCCCAGGTGTGGGCGCGCAGCAGGGTCCGGCCGCAGCGGGTGCAGCCGATCCACGGGACGAGGACCAGGTCGGCCAGCTCCGGTTCGCTCCAGCCCGTCACCACCTCGGCCTCGTCGCGCTCGCCGTCCAGCAGCCGTACCGGGGCGGGCGCGCCGTCGCCCGGGCAGCGCAGCAGGCCGGGGGCGAGCCGCTCGCGCTCCCCCCACTCCTCGGTGAGCACGGAGATCTGCGCCCGGTCCGTACCGCCGATCGGGACCTGGCGGGCGAGCAGGCCCTCGACCAGCAGACCGAGCCCGCTCTCCTGCTCGCCGATCGCCCGGCAGTCCTTGACGCCCTGGGCGGCGTCGGCGGGAAGGAGGTCGGCGATCCGGTGCCAGAGCGCGGTGTCTTCGTCCATGGGTCGGACTCTAGTCGCGGGCGATCGGCGCTGGTCGGCCAGGGTCTGCGGCGGCGGCGCGCACCGAGGCCCCGGAACCCTGGTGGGGTTCCGGGGCCTCGGCCCGGCGGTGGGAGCGGCTCGGCGGTGCGGAGCGGCTCGGCTGCTCGGCTGCTCAGCGGAAGCGGCGCAGCCGGAGGCTGTTGCCGACCACGAAGACCGAGGAGAAGGCCATCGCGGCCCCCGCGATCATCGGGTTGAGCAGACCCGCCGCGGCCAGCGGCAGGGCGGCGACGTTGTAGCCGAAGGCCCAGAACAGGTTGCTCTTGATGGTGGCCAGGGTGCGGCGGGAGAGCCGGATGGCGTCCGCCGCGGCCAGCAGGTCGCCGCGGACCAGGGTGAGGTCGCCGGCCTCGATGGCGGCGTCCGTACCGGTGCCCATCGCCAGGCCCAGGTCGGCCTGGGCGAGCGCGGCCGCGTCGTTGACGCCGTCGCCGACCATCGCGACGACCTTGCCCTCGGCCTGCAGCCGCTTGACGGTGTCGACCTTGTCCTGCGGCATGACCTCGGCGATCACGTGCTCCGGACCGATGCCGACCTCGGCCGCCACGGCCTCGGCGACCAGCCGGTTGTCGCCGGTGAGCAGCACCGGGGTCAGGCCCAGGGCGCGCAGCCTGCCGATGGCCTCGGCGCTGGTCGGCTTGACCGCGTCGGCGACCTCCAGCACGGCCCGGGCCTCGCCGTCCCAGCCGACCGCGATCGCGGTGCGGCCGGCCGCCTCGGCGGCGGCCTTGGCCTCGGCCAGCGCCTCCGGCAGGTACTGCGACCACTCGTTCAGCAGGGCCTCCCGGCCGGCCACCACGGCGTGGCCGTCCACCACGCCCTGGACGCCCAGGCCCGGGACGTTCTCGAAGCCCTCGACGGCGGGCAGTTCGCCGGCCTTGGCGGCGGCGGTGGCGATGGCCCGGGCGATCGGGTGCTCGGAGGCGTGCTCCAGGGCGCCGGCCAGGCGCAGCACCTCGGCCCGGTCCACGCCCTCGGCGGTGTGCACGGCGAGCAGGGTCATCTGGCCGGTGGTGACGGTGCCGGTCTTGTCCAGGACGATGGTGTCGACCTTGCGGGTGGACTCCAGGACCTCCGGGCCCTTGATCAGGACGCCCAGCTGGGCGCCACGGCCGGTGCCGACCAGCAGGGCGGTCGGGGTGGCCAGGCCCAGGGCGCACGGGCAGGCGATGATCAGCACGGCGACGGCCGCGGTGAAGGCGGCGGTCCAGCCTTCGCCGGTGCCCAGCCAGTAGCCGAGGGTGGCCACCGCGAGGGTGATCACGATCGGGACGAAGACCGCGGAGATCCGGTCCGCGAGGCGCTGGGCGGCGGCCTTGCCGTTCTGCGCCTCCTCGACCAGCCGGGCCATCCGGGACAGCTGGGTGTCGGCGCCGACCCGGGTGGCCTCGACCACCAGCCGGCCGCCCGCGTTGACGGTGGCGCCGGTGACGTTGTCGCCGACCCCGACCTCGACCGGGACGGACTCGCCGGTCAGCATCGAGGCGTCCACCGCCGAGGCGCCCTCGACCACCGTGCCGTCGGTGGCGATCTTCTCGCCCGGCCGGACCACGAAGCGGTCGCCCACGGCGAGGTCGGCGATCGGGATGCGCACCTCGGCCCCGCCGCGCAGCACCGTCACGTCCTTGGCGCCCAGTTCCAGCAGCGCCTTGAGCGCGGCCCCGGCGGTGCGCTTGGAGCGTGCCTCGAAGTAGCGGCCGGCCAGGATGAAGGCGGTGACCCCGGCCGCCGCCTCCAGGTAGATGTTGGACGAGCCGTCGCCGCGGGCGATGGTGAACTCGAAGCCGTGCCGCATGCCCGGCATCCCGGCGTCGCCGAAGAACAGCGCCCACAGCGACCAGAGGAACGCGGCGGTGGTGCCGAGCGAGACCAGGGTGTCCATGGTCGCGGCGCCGTGCCGGGCGTTGGTGAACGCGGCCCGATGGAACGGCCAGGCGGCGTAGGTGACGACCGGTGCGGCGAGGGTCAGCGACAGCCACTGCCAGTTGTCGAACTGGAGGGCCGGCACCATCGCCATCGCGATCACCGGCACCGCGAGCGCCACGGCGGTGAACAACCGCTGGCGCAGCGGGGCCAGTTCGTCGGCCGGCTCGGCCTGCCCGGCGCCCGAACCCCCTTCCGCGGCCGGGGGCTTGGGCAGCGCGGCGGTGTAGCCGGTGGCCTCGACGGTGGCGATCAGGTCGGCGACCTCGACCCCGCCCTCGAAGGAGACCTTCGCCTTCTCCGTGGCGTAGTTGACGCTGGCCGTGACCCCGTCCATCCGGTTGAGCTTCTTCTCGATCCGGGCCGCGCAGGAGGCGCACGTCATGCCGCCGATCGAGAGTTCCACCTCCGCTGAGGCGGGTGCCTGCGTAGTCATCGTCGCTCCTCGTGACGTCGTCGTGCGGTACGTTCGGCGGCCGGGCCCTCGTACCCATGGGGGGTATCGGGCGGTGCCGGGTTCATTTATACCCCTGAGGGGTATCCGCCGCAAGCCCTGACGGATACCCCCTGCCCGTATTTTTCGGGGGCGGCGACTGCTTGACTTGATACCCCCATGGGGTATTCACTCGTGGGCATCGAGCGGCGTCGAGCCGCATCGAGACGCACCAAGGCGCACCAAGGCGCGTCGAGCCGCATCAAGTCGCATCACGTCGCACCGAGCCCCCGCCGGAACCCGAGGAGGACCCCATGGCCGGCTACCACAACGACAAGGACCAGCTCCTGCGCCGCCTGCGCCGCGTCGAGGGCCAGATCCGCGGCCTCCAGCGCATGGTCGACACCGACACCTACTGCATCGACACGCTCACCCAGGTCTCCGCCGCCACCAAGGCCCTCCAGTCCGTGGCGCTACAGCTGCTCGACTCCCACCTCGCCCACTGCGTCCACGACGCCATCGCGGGCGGCGGGGCCGAGGCGGACGCCAAGGTCGCCGAGGCCACCCAGGCCATCGCCCGGCTCATGCGGGCCTGAGCGCCCGGCCCGTCCCCCTTCTGTCCTGCCGTCCTGCCGTCCTGCCGTCCCGCCGTCCCGCATCACGAGGAGAAACGCCGCCATGAACACCCCGCTGCGCATCACCGCCTTCACCGCCGGACTCGCCGCCTCCTTCGGCCTCGCCCTCGGCGTCGGCCACGCCACCGGCAACGGCCCCTCCCCCAAGCCCGCCACCGCCGCGCACGGCGGGCACGCCGGGCACGGCGGGCACGCTGGGCACGGCGAAGAGCCGGCGAACGGCGGCGCCGAGCACCTGCCCGGCGGGCTGCAGGTCTCCGAACGCGGCTACACGCTCAGCGTCGAGAACCCGTTCGTGACCGCCGGCTCCCCCACCGACCTGCGCTTCCGCATCCTCGGCACGGACGGCAAGCCCGTCACCGCCTACCAGCAGCAGCACGAGAAGGACCTGCACCTGATCGTCGCCCCGCGCGACCTGTCGACCTTCCAGCACCTGCACCCGACCCTCGCCGCCGACGGCACCTGGAGCGCCCAGACCGCCGTCCCCGCCGCCGGGGAGTACCGGGTCTTCGCGGACTTCACCCCGGCCGGGGCCAGCGAGGGACTCACCCTCGGCGCCGACCTGCACGCCGCGGGCGACCTGCGGCCCGCCCCGCTGCCGGAGACCGGACGGACCGTCACCGTCGACGGCTACACCGTCACCCTCGGCGGCGACCTCACGCCCGGGCGCAGCGGCACGCTCACCCTCGGCGTCAGCAAGGACGACCGGCCGGTCACCGACCTCCAGCCCTACCTCGGCGCGTACGGCCACCTCGTCGCCCTGCGCGCCGGCGACCTCGCCTACCTGCACGTCCACCCGGACACCGGCACCCCGGGCCCGGAGATCGGCTTCACCACCACCGCCCCGAGCCCCGGCAGCTACCGCCTCTTCCTGGACTTCAAGCACCAGGACACCGTCCACACGGCGGCCTTCACCGTGACGACGGAAGGCGCCGCCGCCCCGGCCGGCCACCAGCACTGAGCGGGCCCGTACGAGAGGTGCCGGGCGATCCCGCGGGGGGATCGCCCGGTACCTTTGCCGTTCACCCGATCGGGTGCGGAGCGGCTTGCCGGAGCACGGCGAGGAGAGAGGTTCCCGGGTGGATCTCGACTACGACCTTTCAGTACCCGACCGTGAAGCGGCGCTGGACGAATCGCGGCAGCTCCGCCTCGTCGACCAGGGCGACCGCGGCGTCCTCCACCGAGATGCGACTGCGTCCGTCAGCGTCCAGGACGGATTGGTCGCCACCGGTCCGGAAACGGCCGGTACGCTCGCCGGGAGCGATGTCCTCGGCCGGGCTGAAGTAGGTCCACAGCCGATTCGAGGTTCGCAGGACGGTCAGGGCGTCCCGGTGGCCGCGCACGGCGGCCGCGTACTCCCGGGGCAGTCCGAGCGCGTCGAGGCTCTCATGGATCAGCTCGTCATGGTCGGCGCGCACCACGCCCGGTTCGACCTCCAGGCTTCCGGCACCGCCGATCACGATCAGGCGCGTCCTGGGGTGGCTCTCCAGTGCCGTCAGCAGCGCGCGGGCGGCAGTCGCGTAGACCGTGGGGTCGGCGATGGAGCGACGGACGGTGTCGGCGAAGTCCTTGGCGGCGTTGCCCGGCTGGAATCCGCTGATCAGCACGTCCAGGCCGGGCAGCACGGCCGCGATGCTCGCCGCGTCGAGGACGTCGACGTCGGCCCAGGTGATGTTCTCGCGGGTCTCCTTGATCCGTGAAGTGTCCCGACCGAAGGCCGAGACCAGGTGTCCGCGCTGAAGCGCCTCGGTGACGACCCGGCTGCCGATGCCGCCAGTGGCGCCGATGACTCCGATGTGCATGGTTCTCCCCTCAACCTGCGTGCGAATACGGCGACATGACGGGCCGTCGGTCACCGCGGCGAAAACTATACGGCGTGAAGTTTCGATACGCCAACCAATCTGGTGACACTGTAGAGTGTCCGCATGGCGGCTACCGGGACCACAGGACGACGCGAGCGGCTGCGCGCCGAGACGACGGCCGAAATCAAGAGCGTGGCATTGGCGCTGATGGCCTCAGGCGGCCCCGACGCCATCACGCTGCGGGCCATCGCCCGAGAGATGGGCATGACCGCCAACGCCATCTACGGCTACTTCGCCACCCGCGACGATCTGGTCACCACGCTCATCAACGACGTGTACACCGCGCTGGCCGACGCCGTGGACGCGGCCTGGGAGGCCGCCCCCGCCAAGGACCCGGCGGTCCGGATCCAGGCATGGGCCACCGCCTTCCGGAACTGGGCCGTCGCCAACCCCGAGGGCTTCCGCCTCGTCTACGGTGACCCGGTCCCCGGCTACCACGCCCCCGAGGGCGGCGCCGCCCCGGACGCCGCGCGCCGGGTGTGCACAGGACTCGCCGCACTCGCGGCGGCTGCCTGGCCCCACACCGAACACCTCTACCGAGACAGCACGTTCGAGTGGCCCGACTTCGACCCCGGGCTCCGCGACAAGGTGCGCGAGGCCTTCCCGGAGCTGCCCCCCGCCGCCGTCGCACTCGCCCTGCGCGTCTGGGGACACCTTCACGGCCTGGTGTCACTGGAGATCTACGGCCACCTCCACACTCAGATGGCCAGCCCGGACAAGCTCTTCCGCGAGGAACTGGCCCAGCTCGTCCGAGCACTGGGCATCCCTCACCAGGGCTGAGCGGCTCCGCCGCACAGCCCGGATCGGGCTTGTCCCGCGGCCCGGTGAGGTGAGGAGGAGCGGAACACCGGTTCAGGACCTCGTGCGGGTCGGGGGCCTCACACCTGTCCGCAACCACCAACACCTGAAAGCAGTTGCGCGAGAAGTCGGCCAGGCCGACTTCTCGCGCAAACCTTCCCGCCTCACGCCACCTGCCCCTTGGCGGGCCGGAGCCCTGGCCCGATCAGCGCTGGATCTCGGCCCGCGCCCGCTCGTCCGGCGTGCCGATGTCCCAGAAGCGGACGATTCCGTGCGCGCCGGCGTAGGCGCCCGTACCGCCGGTGACGGCCATGTCTAGCGGGGCGCTCGATCCGGTCGTCCAGAGCGACTGCATCGCCAGGGAGCCGCCCTCGACCTCCATGGTGATGAGGCACTGCTTCGTCACCTCCCCACCGTGGAGCTGGACGACCTGGCACGATCCGCCCCCGCGTCCGACGCTGCGGCCGCCCTGGACGGTGGCGCCGGAGTAGACGTCCATGTCGCCCAGGCTCGGCCCGGCCGTGCCGAGGTCCAGCACCTCGTACTGGTCGTTCTGGACCTTGAGTTCGAGCACCTCGACGCGCCCCTTCCGCAGGCTGTCGGCGTCCGCGGTGCCCACGGCGGCGAATCCGATCGCGGCCGTGGCCAGCGCGGCGGCGACGAACCTCCTGGCCGTCAGGTACCTGCTGCTGCTTCCGTTGGTGCCCATGGAGGCTCCCCCTTCGCTGTGACCTCGTGCGCGAACTCCCTCGACGCTATGACCCGCGAGCCGGCCTTTTCCAAGACCAATCCCGTTATCGCGCCATACCTTCGCGGGCATGATCGGCTCACAGCGGAGCAGGTCCGGTCCGGTCCGAGCGGCGGTCAGCCGGAGGACTTCACCGACTCCTCCGACAGGTCCCAGAGCCTCCGGGCGTTCTCGCCGTCCAGCGCGTAGCGCGCGACGCCTTGCAGCGGGACGCCTCGGCGGTCGAGCACCTCGGCCTCGTCGCAGTCGGCGAAGTAGCGGCCGCCGACGCCGTCCAGGAGGGGTGAGACGGCGAGCAGGACGGAGGTCGCCGCTCCCTGGGCGACCGTCTTCATCAGCTCGGGCGGGATGGTCCCGCTGCCCCGGCCGTCGGTGTGGCGCTGGAGGTTGGTGAGGATCGCGCCGGGCATCAGGGCGTTGGCGGTGATGCCGTCGCCGGCCCAGCGGCGGCTCGCCTCGACCGCGAACAGGACGTTGGCGGTCTTGGACTGGGCGTAGGCGAGCCACGGGTCGTACGGGCGGAAGGCGAAGTGGACGTCGTCCCACACGATCGGCGACCGCTGGTGGGCGCTGGAGCTGACCGAGACGATCCGGGCGGCGCCGTCGGCGGCGAGCGCGCGGTGCAGGCCGGTGGCGAGGGCGAAGTGCCCCAGGTGGTTGGTGGCGAACTGCCACTCCCAGCCCTGCTCGGTGTACCGCTCCGGGCAGGCCATCACGCCGGCGTTGTTCACCAGGATGTGCAGCGGGCCCTGCCAGGCCTCCGCGAACGCGGCGACGGAGGCCAGGTCGGTGAGGTCCAGCCGGCCGACGTGCACCTCCCGGTTGCCGGTGGCCGCGGTGATCTCCTCGGCGACCCGCTGCCCGGCCGCCACGTCGCGGACGGCCAGGGTGACGGCGGCGCCGGTGCCGGCCAGCACCCGGGCGGTCTCCGTGCCGAGGCCGGAGGCGGCGCCGGTCACCACGGCGCGGCGGCCGGTGAGGTCGACGCCCTGCGCGACCTCGGCGGCGGTGGTCGCGAAGCCGTACGGCGTGCTGATCGCGTTCATCGGTGAACTCCTCTTCGGGCAACGGGTGTTGTCGACGCCCTCACGGTACGAGCAGGCGGTCCTGCTCGGTCGGCGGCGTGCCGCCGTACCAGTCGAGCGGGCGGCCCGCGCGGACGAGTTCGCCGTACAGGGCCGGGTCGACGGGCGCGGCGAACACCAGGTCCAGGATGTCCGCGGCCGCCACCGCGGGCGGGCGCGCCTCGCGGTAGTCGCCGAACCAGGGGCGCGAGGTCGCGGTGTCGACCATGCCCGGGCAGACGGAGGCGATCAGGATGCCGGCGGCGAGGTCGCGCTCGCGCCGCTCGGCGGCGACCGCCCGGACGGCGGCCACCTGGGCCACCTTCGAGGGCACGTTCAGCCAGCGCGGCCAGCCCGCCTCCTCGGCGGTGCCGTGGTGGATCGCGGCGCGCCAGGACTCGACGGCGTACTCCACCTGGTCGAGGGTCGCGCCGTCGAACAGGTGCCGCAGCCGGGGGTCCAGGTGGCCGAGGGTGCCCAGGCTGCTGGCCACCACGAGCAGTCGGCCGCCGGGGCGCAGCACCGGGGCGAAGTCGCGCAGCACGGCGTGGGTGGCGGTGTTGGAGACGTCGATGAACTCGTCGGCGCGCTCGGACTGCGACTCGCCGGGGAGCAGCCGGGCGACGGCGTTGGACAGGACGATGTCGACGCCGCCGTGCCGCTGCCGGAGTTCGTCGGCGAGGCGGGCGAGGGCCTCGGCGTCGGTGACGTCCAGGACCCGCCCTTCGACGCGACCGCGGGTGCCGGCCGACCGGGCGACCTGGCGGGCGGCCTCGGTGACGCGCTGCTCGCTGCGGCCGGTGAGCAGGACCAGGTCGGCCGGCCGCAGGCGGGCCGCCAGTCCCTCGGCGAGGGCCCGGCCGAGGCCCTGGTTGGCCCCCGTGACGAGGGCGGTGCGGGGATCGCTCATACCGACCACGGTAGGAACCGGCGCCTCCATGAGTCCAACGAAACTCTCGCACCTCTGCTATGCGTAGACGTCATGGACTTCACGGACGTCTCGCTGACCGCGCTGCGGGTGTTCCGGGCCGTGGCCGAGCAGGGCACCTTCACGGCGGCCGCGCAGGCGCTGGGGTACACCCAGTCGGCGGTGTCCCGGCAGATCGCCTCGATCGAACGGGCCGCGGGCGCGGAGCTGCTGGAACGGCGCCGCGAGGGCGTCCGGCTGACGGCCGCCGGGCGGGTGGTGATGCGGCACGCGACCGTCGTGCTGGACGAGATCGACGCGGCGGCCCGCGAACTGTCCGGCCGGCCCGAGGAGGGCGGGACGGTCCGGCTCGGCTGGGTGCCGACCGCCGGTACGACCCTCGTCCCGCAGGCCCTCGCCGCGCTGCGGCGCAGCGACCCGGGGGTACGGGTGACCAGCCGCGAGGGCGGCACGGCGACGCTGGCGCGGGCGCTGCGGGCGGGCGGCATCGACCTCGCCCTGCTCTCCTCGGCCCCGCCGTTCCGCGCCCCGGACACCGAGTCGCCGCCCCTGGTGCTGCAGACCCTCACCGAGCGCGCCCTGTGCCTGGCCGTGCCCGCGGCGCACCCGCTGGCCCGCGGGGAGTACGTCGACGTGGCCGACCTGCGCGGGCAACGGTGGATCGCCGGGCCGTCCGCCGGGGCCGACCGGCTGATGGGGGTGTGGCCGGGGCTGGACGAACGGCCCGAGATCGCCCACACCGCCCGCGACTGGCTCGCCAAGCTGCACCTGGTGGCGGCCGGCGGCGGGCTGACCACCGTCTCCCCCGCCATGGCCGCCGCCGCACCGCCCGGCGTACGCGTCCTGCCGGTACGCGGCGGCCCGCAGGAGGTGCGGCGGCTGCTGCTGGCCCGCCTCCCGCAGCCGCCCACCGACCCGGTCCGCCGCCTGGCGGCGGCGCTGCGCGCGGCAGCGGTGGCGGAGGCGAACGGCGGTCCGCAGGAGGCCCGTTGAGCCCCGCGAGCGTCAGTCCGTGGCTTTGGGGTGACCGACTCCCGCGTAGGTGATCCAGGCGGTGCGGTTGGCATCGTCGATCAGGTACCAGATACGCCCTCCGCCCGTGACCTCATATTGCCAGCATTCCAGGGCTTGCCCCTTGAACGCGGAGCTTCCGAGGCGACCCTTGAGCCGGTGTTGACGGTCGGCATTGCCCACGCCCCGCGGAGCGGCACGGATCGCCTCGAAGGCACGCCGCAAGTTGCCCGCCGCCTGGCGGGCCAGTTGCTCCCAGCCATCGGCTGCTTCGGAGCTGGCGAAGCGGAGGTCGAATTCGTCGCCGATCGGAGGGGGCGCGGCTCGATCCCCGCGCTTCGGGCTCACTCGGCCGCCTCGGGTGGCGGGACGGGCCCGAGGTCGCCCTCGAGCTCACGGGTGAGGATGGCGAGCAGGGCCGGATCCGCATAGACCTCGGCGCTGTGCTTCCACTGGGTGAGGAGGAGAGCGATCGGCGCGAGGTTGTCCAGCGCCACGGCGCCGCGCGCCGTGTCCACCAGCTCGGTGAGAAGGGTGTCGATGTCCTCCTCGGGCAGGAAGGTGCTCCACGGCAGGGCTTCGGGCAGTGCCTGGCGCAGCGCGGCGACGTTCTCGGTCCGGACCAGCCCCGCAAGCAGCCTGGAGGTGAAGTCCACGACGCTGGCGTCACGTTCCATCTGGTCGACGCTCATCAGGGCGAGGTCCTCGGCATCGCGTCTCCGGAGTCTGAGCGCGCGGACCTCGTCCAGTCGGCGCGTGGTCGCGGCCGGGTGGTGGAGCAGCTCGCTGAAGGGCACATCCTCGTAGGCCGCAGTCATGACATCCACAGTAGCTCGGATGTCGTGCTCCCTAGCGATTTGCGGGACATCACATACCCGAAAGAGGTATTCACACGCAGGGCGCGAGTGGTCAGCGGCCCGGGCGGCAGGGGGCGGGGGTGCCACGGGTCGGGTCGGCGGTGACGGCCGCCGCGACGGTGCCGGCCAGGCAGGCGATCAGGCAGCGGGTGACGGGGTGGCGTACGGCGCGCAGCAGGGCGGGCGGGCGTGTGGCGGGGGCCGGGTGGTGCGTCATCGAGGGCTCCTTCGTGGGGGGGTACGGCCGTCGGGGGC
>NZ_JBHJSJ010000058.1:49324-57447 GCF_042268845.1 Kitasatospora sp. NPDC056273
GCGCCTCGGGGGGGGGGTGACCGCCGGGGGGGGCCGCCCCGGGCGGCGGGCCCCCCCGACGGGGCGGACGGGGTGGTGGGCGGCCTCACGCGGCCGTCGCGGACTTCGTCCCGGCCGCGTCCGCGCGCCCGGGGCGCGGGGTGCGCAGGGTGGCCGCCGCGAGCAGGCCCCCGGCCACCGCGATCGCCGCGGCGCCGAGGAAGGCCGCGGAGAAGCCCGAGGTCAGGCCCTGGACGGTGGCGTCCGGGGTCCGGGCGCCGGCCAGTGCGGTCATCGCGGCCAGGCCGAGCGCCGAGCCCACCTGGTAGCCGGTGTTGACGATGCCGGAGGCGAGGCCGCCGTCCTCCGGGGGCGCGCTGGAGATCGCGGTGCCGAGGGAGGGGATGAAGGCGAGCGCCATGCCGGTCGCGGCGAGCAGGGAGGCGGGCAGCACGTCGGTCCAGAAGTTGCCGTCCGGGCGGGCCAGCGAGAGCCCGGCCAGGCCGGCGCCGAGGGCGAGCATGCCGGTGACGACCAGTGCCTTGGGGCCGAAGCGGGCGATCAGCCGGGGCGCCAGGGTGATCATGATGCCCATGATGGCGACGGTCATCGGCAGCAGGGCCGCGCCGCTGGCGAAGGCGCCGAGGAGGAGGACCTGCTGGAGGTAGAGGTTCAGGAAGAACCACATCGGCACCCAGGCCGCGGCCAGCAGGAACTGGGCGAGGTTGGCGGCGCCGAGGTTCGGCACCCGGAAGATGCCCAGCCGCATCAGCGGCTCGCGGCGCCGGCCTTGGACGACCAGGAAGGCGGCCAGCAGCACGGCCGCGCCGGCCAGGGTCAGCAGGGTCGACGCGGAGGCCCAACCCGCCTCCGGGGCGCGGACGACGGCGTACACGGCGGCGGCCAGTCCGGCGGTGACGGTGAGCGCGCCGACGAGGTCGATGCCGCCGCGGCGCCGGGGCGCGGAGGGCATCAGCGCGGGAGTGGCGAGCAGCGCGACCACGGCCACCGGGATGTTGATGTAGAACACCCAGGGCCAGCTGACGTACTGGGTGATCAGGCCGCCGAGGAAGACGCCCGCGGTGCCGCCGGCCGGGGCCGCCGCGCCGTACAGGGCGAAGGCCTTGGTCAGTTCCTTCGGGTTCCCGCCGAAGAGCGTCATCAGCAGGGTGAGCGCCGAGGGGGCGATGAGGGCGGCGCCGAGGCCCTGGACGCCGCGGCCGGCCAGCTCGGTGGGCACGTTCCCGGCGAGGCCGGCGAGCAGTGAGCCCGCGCCGAGGACCGCCCAGCCGGCGCTGAACAGGCGGCGGGCGCCGAGCAGGTCGGAGAGCCGTCCGCCGAGCAGGAGCAGGCCGCCGAAGGCGACCACGTACGCGTTGAACACCCAGGACAGGTCCTCCTGACCGAAGCCGAGGGCGTCCTTCATCCTGGGCAGGGCCACCCCGATGATCGAGGTGTCCATGATCACCACGAACTGCGCGGCGGCGATCAGCGCCAGTGCGCGCCACCTCCGGGGGTCGGGCCCGGTGCTGTCGGTTGCCATCTCTTACTCCCTGTCTGTGAGGGGTATCGGCCGGGGGCGGTGCCTCGCGGCGATCGCCGAGGATCGCCAACTCGCAGGACGGGCACGGTGGATGTGCCGGTCGACGACCCCGGTGAGGACGACCGAGAACATACCCTAGGGGGGTAGGGTTTAGTCAACGGAGCCGGGGCGGCGGGGAACGGGGCCCGGCGGCGGGAGGCAGCCCGCGAGGGCGGGGAATCCGGCGTCCACCGGCGGGGTTTCACCAGGCGTCAGCACCCGCCTCGTGAAGGGCCCTCCGTGCGTGCCATCCAGATCGACCGTTTCGGCACCCCCGAGGTCCTCGACCTCGTCGAGACCCCCCGGCCCGCGCCCGGCCCCGGGGAGGTGCTGGTCCGGACCGTCGCGAGCGGCATCAACCCCGTCGACGACAAGACCCGGGAGGGGGCCATCGGCGAGGGCGCTCCCCCGCTGCCGACGACGCTCGGCTGGGACCTGGCCGGCGTCGTCGTCGACGGCGGCGACAGCCCGCTGGAGGCGGGGGAACGGGTCATCGCCATGTCCCACCAGCTCGGCACCACCCGCGGCACCTGGGCCGACCTGGTCGCCCTCCCCGCGGCGGCGGTGGCCGTCGCGCCGCGGGCGGTCAGCCTGGTCGAGGCCGCCACGCTGCCGCTGCCCGGGCTGACGGCCCTGCAGACGCTGGACTGGCTGGCGGTGTCCGCCGGCGAGCGGCTGCTGATCGCCGGTGCCGCCGGCGCGGTCGGCGGGCTCGCCCTGCAGATAGCCCGGGCGCGGGGCGTCGAGGTCGACGCCCTGGTCTCCCGCGACGCACAGGCCGGCTTCGCCCGCGAGCACGGCGCGGGGCTCGTCTCCACCGACCCCGCCGCCTTCCGGGGCGGCGGCTACCACGCGGTCTTCGACACCTTCGGGGCCTTCGTCACCGACGCGGTCGCGGACGGCGGCCGCTACGCCTCGATCGCCACCCAGGCCGGCCCCGTCCCGGACCTCTCCGCCCGAGGCGTGCGCACCACCGTCCACCAGGTGCGCGAGGACGGCGCCGGGCTGGCCGAGTTGGCCCGGCTCGTCGACGCCGGCGCCCTGCGGCCGCGGGTGCACGCCACGTACGGGCTCCAGGAGATCCGGGCCGCGCACGAGCGGTTCCGCGAGGGCGGCCTGGCCGGGAAGATCGTCGTGACGTTCTGACCGCCGCCCTCGGCCGCCTCACCCGCGAGCGGCCCTCGGCCGGGCCGCGCCCACCACACCGGGGCCCTCGTGGAGGAACCCGGCGGGGGTGGGCCGGCACCGGACTACCGGACTGGCGGCGGGAGTTCGCCGACGCGGTCGGCGGCGGCCCGGGCGAGGACCGCGGAGGTGCCGACCACCGTCCCGGCCGGGCCCGCCTCGCCGTCCTCGGCGAGGACCGTGCGCTCGCCGAGGAACGCGTACGTGCTCCGGTCGAAGACCCACTGCGTCTGCCGCCCGTACGCCGTACGGGCCACGGCGACGCCCTCGCGCCCGGCGGCGTCGACGGCCGAGGCGACCACCGTGACCCCGGGGATCCGCTCGGCCGCCCGGTAGAGCGCGGCGCCGACCTGCGGCGGCGCCCAGGTCTCGGCCAGCAGGTCGCCGATCGCCGTGAACGCCCGCTGGTCCGGGTCCTGGCCCTGGCCCCGGGTCTGCTCCCTGACCAGCCGCAACAGGGCGTCCGGGTCGGTGGGCAGCGCGGCGACGAAGGCGTGGGTCGGTTCGCCGACCGACGGACCGCCTCCCCCGCCGGGCGCCTCGGGCCGGGCCGTCGCCCCCGGCTGGTCGAGGTGGAGGACCGGCCCGTCCTCGCCGAGCTGGCTGTCCGGCCCGCCCTCCTCGCGCAGCAGGCCGGGGCGGCTGCCGTCGGCGGACAGCCACACCTGCCGGGTGTGCGCGGGCGCCATGGTCACGGGGCCGCCGCCCGCGCTCTGCGCCGCGTAGGCGACCCTGCTCTCGATGTAGACGAACTGGTCGGCGCGGACCGCCGGTTGCTCCGATCCGGCGGCGGCGAGGGCGATGCGGTCGAGCAGCCGTACGGCTTCGGAGCCGCCGGGCGCACCGCCTTCCGCCACCGCCGCGTGGTCGCGTCCGGGCGTTCCCGCGCCCCCGAGGTCCACCGCCACGACGCCGACCACCGCCAGGGCGCAGGCGAGCGCAGGCACCGCGATCCGGAACCGGGCCGAACGCCTGGCCGGACGTCGGGCCGGGCGCCCGGCCCGACGCCGGAGCGGGGCTCGCGGAGCGGGGCGGCCCTGCGGCTCGGCGGCCTTGCGCAACAGCGCTTCCCTCAACAGCAGTTGGCGGTCCGCATCCAGGCCGGGCACCGCCGGCGGGGGCAGCAGCCCGGCGAGTTCGCGGCGCTCCGACTCCTCGGACGCCGGGCGCTGCGCGGCGCGCCGCGGGGTGGCGTTCATCCGTGGCTCTCCTGGGTCGACGGCCGGAGCGCGGGGAGGCGGCCCGGTACGGGCAGGGCGGGGGCGGCGGCGCGGGCCCTGGCTTCGGCCTTCGCCTTCACCTTCGCCTCCGCCCTGGCCTCGGCCTCGGTGAGTTCGCGCAGCCGGGCCCGCGCCCGGGACAGCCGCGAGCGGACGGTCCCGACCGGCGTGCCGAGCGCCTCCGCCGCGCTCGCGTAGTCCAGCCCGGCCCACACCACCAGCGTGAAGACCTCCCGATCCCGGCGCCGGAGCCGGGCGAGCGCCCGGCGCGCGGCCCGCAGCTCCTCGACGTCCGCGAGGTGCGCGACCAGGTCGTCGGAGAAGTCCGGGACGGCGCCGCGCTCCGGGATCCGGGCGAGCGCGAGGTCGCGGCGCCGCCGGGCGCGGGCGTTGCGGCGCATGACGTTGGTCGCGATCCCCAGCAGCCACGGGCGCAGGCCGTCGCCGTCGGGGTGCAGCCGCTCCCGGCCCCGCCACGCCTCCAGGAAGGTCGTCGAGACGACGTCCTCGGCCTCCGCCCAGTCGCCCGTCACGCGCAGGGCGTAGCGGTACAGCACCTGGGCGTGCTCGTCGTAGAGCTCGCCCAGGACGTCGGGGTCACCGCGGCGCAGACGCGTTCTCATGAGTGCTTCCACACTCTGCCCTGCCCGGTCCGGCACCCGGGTTCCGGTGACGTGCATCACAGGCCCCGACCCACCGTCGATGTGGCCCGGCTCACAGGAACTCCGGTGCCCGTCCGAGCAGTACAGGACATGACCACAGCTTCCGTTCCCCGTTCCGTTCCCCGCCGGAACGCCCTCCGGGCCCTGGCCGTCGCCGTCGCCCTGGTCGGCGCCTCGACTCCCGCCCTCGGCGGCGCGGCCTTCGCCGCCGAGCCGGAGACGTACACCCTCACTGTCCGGCACCTGGACCGCGCCGGCCAGGCGACCGCGCCGTACCGGACCAGCGTCACCGGGATCTCCGGCCCCGGCGCCGACACCTCGGTCCGGCTGGACGCCCCCTCCGGCGTCACCACCGTGCGGCTGCCCAAGGGCCGGTACGTGCTGGACAGCAACCTGACCTCGGGTCTGGAGCCGGGCGGGACGATCTGGACGGACTGGATCGTCCAGCCGCGCCTCGACCTCGACCACGACACCACCGTCACCGTCGACGCGCGGACCACCGCCCTCGTCGACGTCCGGCCCCCGGACGGGTCCGCGCGCTTCCGGCACAGCGGGATGTTCGTCGAGGTCACACACGAGGGTGCCACCAGGACCGTCAACGTCGCCAACGGGTCGCCGAACCTGCGCGTCGCCCACCTCGGGCCGCAGACCGAGGCCGGGGCGGTCAAGCAGTGGTTCGACGTCAACTGGGACACCGACACCGGCGGCTACCTGCTCGGCCGGACCTCCACCGGCACCCGCGCGCTGACCGGGCTCAGCAAGCACTACTCCGCGCAGGAGCTGGCCACCGTGAACATCCGCGGCGCCGCCGGACCGGGCGGCGCCGGAACCGCGCTCGTCAGCCTCCAGCCGAGCGACGGAGCGAGCATCGGCGAATCCCGGAGCGTCACCACACCCGGCACCGCCACCTTCCACGTCGCACCCGAACGCGGCACCTGGGACATCGGCGTCACCGTCCCCCGCGCCGACGGCAGCCGGCCGACCTACTACACCGAAGACCGCGTCGCCGTACGGGCCGGGGCCACGACCACCCGGACCTTCGACGGCCCGGTCTTCGGCCCCGCGCTCACCGACCGCCCCGCCGTCTCCCGCGACGGCGACCGGATCACCGCGGACGTCCCGCTGCTCGCCGACGGCGACGGCCACGTGCCGTGGACCCCGTCGTTCGACACCGCCTACACCTCGCTGTACCGCGACGGGGTGCTGGTCGGCGCCGCCTCCGACGCGGCCGGGCGCGGCGAGTTCACCGTCACCCCGGGCACGGCGGGCTACCGCCTGGCCACCACCGTGACCCGCAAGGCCGCGGCCGGCGCGACCACCCGGGTGACCGCGTCCTGGACCTTCGCCTCCGCCACCACCGCCGCCCCGACCGCGCTCCCGGTCAGCGTCGTCCGGTTCGCCCCCGAGCTCGACCCGACCGGCACCGCGACGGCCGGCAGCGCGCTGCGCGTCCCGGTCACCGTGCAGGGCGCCGCCGCGCACGGCCGCGTCCGCTCGCTCACCGTCTCGTCCTCCACCGACGGCGGCGCCTCCTGGACCCGCCTCCCCGTCGAGGCCGGCGCCGTCACCGTCCACAACCCCCCGGCCGGCACCGCCGTCTCCCTGCGCGCCGAACTGACCGACACCGACGGCAACACCCTCGACCAGACCATCACCGAGGCCTACCGCACCCGCTGACCGTCCCGTTGCGACGAACCCTGAGCAGTCCTCACCGAAGCCTGACGGCAGGGCAGGGCCCTGTTGTGCCTACCGGATCCGCGATCGGCTCGGCCGGGATCCCGGCCGAGCCGATCCGCTCACGCCGCCGGCCGCGGTGGAGTCGGTGGCCAGGGGTCCGCACGACTGCCGCCCCACAGTCGGTCGGCCTCGTGATCCTTGAGAAGATCTCGTTCATGAGTGAGGATCCGAGGGCCCGAGAAGCCGTGTGGGCGGATGGAAGGAACCTGTACGACGTCGTCCCCGCTCTCGACGCTGTCATCGGGATCATCGGGCGGGATCTGGTCCTGGGCGAGTACTCGCTGGCGCATGCCACGGCGCACATGGCAGCGGAAATGATCGTGGAGCAGAGGGAATCGACAGGGATCCACGACGAGGGGACGGCATTGCTCGTCGTCCGTGCACTCGCCGAGTCGGCGGCTGCTACGGAACGCGCGAATGATGGACTCCGTTCGTAGCGAGGCGCCCTCCGGCCTGTGGCACAGCCAGTGCTCGGGCTTCGGTGAGACTGCCGAGGTTCCGTGCAACAGGACACTGACCCCGGCCCACAGCCGACGCCTGACCGCCTGCCGGGAACCGTAGGTCGGCACCGGCTCGCACGGGCCTGATCGCACACGCCTCGTTGGTGGTCGGACCACTCCCGGGTCCGGCCACCAACGCGTGGGAGCGGATCTGTAGTCTCTGCCGCATGTCGGCCGATCTTGGATTCACCTGCACCTGCTGCGGCGAACGTCACGCAGAGACACCCATGAACTTCTCCAGTCCTGCGCCCGCCTACTGGCAGCCGGACATGGAACAGGTGCGGGACTGCCTCCTCTCGTCCGACCAGTGCGTGATCCAGGGCGAAGCCTTCTTCGTGCGAGGACTGATCGAGCTGCCCGTCATCGGCCGGGACGACGTCTTCTCCTGGGGCGTGTGGGTCTCGCTCAGCGAGAAGAACTTCGAGCGGGCGAGCGAGCTGTGGGGGACCCCCGGCCGCGAGTCGGAGCCCGCGTACTTCGGCTGGTTGTCGACCGACCTGCTCCCGTACTCTCCGTCGACGATCAACCTGAAGACCATGGTCCACACGCGTCCCGTGGGCGAGCGCCCCTTCATCGAACTGGAGCCGACCGACCACCCGCTCGCGGTCGAACAACGCACGGGCATCACCATGGACCGCGTACGGGAACTCGCCGAGGCCGTCCTGCACCCCAAGCACTGAAGCCCTACCGTCGCCCTGTCCCGCTCCCCCGCTGAACCTGCTGTCGAATCGGACGGACATGACCGTGTACTGGACCGGCGAGGCCCCCTGGGTCCACCACCTCGGAGCGGACACCCGGCCCTCCGGACCCGACCTCCTGCCGCCCTCCGGCACCACCTTCGTCGCCCGCCTCGACGGCGCCGAACTCGTCGACGAGCAGCGGCTCTTCGAGCAGCTGAGCATCCACCTCCGCCTCCCGGCCTACTTCGGCTGGAACTGGGACGCCCTCGCGGACTGCGTGCGCGACCTGGCCTGGGCGCCCGCCGACCACTACCTGCTCGTCATCGAACGGTCGGCGCTGATGCTGCGGGACCACCCCGAGGACCGCGCCACCCTGCTCAGGATCCTCGACACCGCGGGCCGCCACTGGGGCCACAGCCTCGACCGGCCGGGCCGGTCCTTCAACACCCTGCTCCTGTAGGCGCGGCCACCGACGGGCCTGTCCGGCGTCGGCCTCCTCACCCCCCGGGGGCGCCCCCCCGCCCGGGGGGGGGACGCCCTAGACCGCGCGGGGGAGGTGGGGGGGGGGGGGGGGGGCC
>NZ_JBHJSJ010000059.1:0-53862 GCF_042268845.1 Kitasatospora sp. NPDC056273
GCCGACACCCCCGTCATCACCCTCGACGCCCGCCGCCGCGACAGCGCCAAGAGCGCCCTCATCACCCTCGTCGAACACGCCCTGCTCGCCCGGCTTCGGTGATCGCGCACGACCGTGGCCCGCGGGACTTCGTGCGAAGTCCCGCGGGCCACAGGCATGTCGGGCACCGGCCGGCCCGGGCCGGCTACTCGGTCGGCTCCAGGCCGGCCCGGATCAGGCCGTAGGTGTACGCGTCCTCCAGCGCCAGCCAGGAGGCGGCGACCACGTTGTCGGCCACGCCCACCGTCGACCAGGTGACGGAGCCGTCGGTGGACTCGATCAGCACCCGGGTCTTGGAACCGGTGCCGTGCTGGCCCTCCAGGATGCGGACCTTGTAGTCCACCAGCTCGAAGGTGGCCAGCGGCGGGTAGATGCCCTCCAGGGCCGCGCGCAGCGCCTGGTCCAGCGCGTTGACCGGGCCGTTGCCCTCGCCGGTGGCGATCCGGCGCTCGCCCTTGGCCCACAGCTTGACGGTGGCCTCGTTGCCCGTGAAGCCCTTCGGGCCCTGCTCGCTGATGGTCCGCCAGGACTCCAGGGTGTAGAAGCGGTCCCGGCTGCCGCGCGCCTCGTCGCGCAGCAGCAGCTCGAAGGAGGCGTCGGCGGACTCGTAGGTGTAGCCGAGGTTCTCCTGCTCCTTCACCTTGGCCACCACCCGGCCGGCCAGGTCCCGGTCGCTGGAGAGGTCGTAGCCGAGCTCCTTGCCCTTGAGCTCGACGGAGGCCCGCCCGGCCATGTCGGAGACCAGCATCCGCATGGTGTTGCCGACCCGCTCGGGGTCGATGTGCTGGTACAGGTCCGGGTCGACCTTGATCGCGGAGGCGTGCAGGCCCGCCTTGTGGGCGAACGCCGAGAAGCCCACGTACGGCTGGTGGGTGGAGGGGGTCAGGTTGACCAGCTCGGCGATCGCGTGCGAGATCCGGGTCATCTCGGCCAGCCGGCCCGCGGGCAGCACCCGGCGGTCGTACTTGATCTCCAGCGCGCCGACCACCGGGAACAGGTTGGCGTTGCCGACCCGCTCGCCGTAGCCGTTGGCGGTGCACTGCACGTGGGTCGCGCCGGCGTCCACCGCGGCCAGGGTGTTGGCCACCGCGCAGCCGGTGTCGTCCTGGGCGTGGATGCCGAGCCGGGCCCCCGTCCTGGCCAGCACGTCGGCGACGATCTCCCGGACGCCGCCCGGCAGCATCCCGCCGTTGGTGTCGCAGAGCACCACCACGTCCGCGCCGGCCTCGTGCGCGGTGCGGACCACCGACACGGCGTACTCGGGGTTCGCCCGGTAGCCGTCGAAGAAGTGCTCGCAGTCGATGAACACCCGCCGACCCTGCGAGTGCAGGAACTCGACGCTGTCCCGGACCATCTCCAGGTTCTCGTCCAGGGTGGTGCGCAGCGCGAGCTCCACGTGCCGGTCGTGCGCCTTGGCCACCAGGGTGATCACCGGGGCGCCGGAGGTGACCAGCGCGGCCAGCTGCGGGTCCTCGGACGCCTTGCCGCCGGCCCGGCGGGTGGCGCCGAAGGCGACCAGCCGGGCGTGCTCCAGCTCCAGCTCGACGGCGGCCCGGGCGAAGAACTCGGTGTCGCGCGGGTTCGCCCCGGGCCAGCCGCCCTCGATGAAACCGACCCCGAACTCGTCCAGGTGCCTGGCGATGGCCAGCTTGTCCGCCACCGTCAGGTTGATGCCCTCGCGCTGCGCTCCGTCGCGCAGCGTGGTGTCGAACACGTGGAAACTGTCGTCGGTACGGGTGACCTCGGTCATGACCCCTGGTTCTCCGTTTCGGGGAGGTTGGGTACTGCTCTGCCGGACGTTCTCGTCCCGGCTCCACTGTCCATGGTCCCGCGCGCGGTCCCGGTGTCCCCGGGCCCCTTGTGGGGGCCGTCGGCCGGTCCGGGAGAAACAAAAAGACCCCTCGCGGGTGCGAGAGGTCTGCGCGCGGGTCTGGACGCTAGTGGTCGCTCCGCATCGGGTCCAGCGGAAGCGGTCACTGCGGACCGGCGCGCCTGCTGCTAATAATCAGCGAAAGCGAGGACACGCTGGCAGTCTGGCACAGCTTCCGCGATCCGGCCCGCCCGTCTCGGGATGCGAAACGGGGCAGGCCGGCCGGGGTGCGGGATCAGACGATCCGGTGCAGCCAGTGGTGGGTGTCCGGGGTCTGGCCGCCCTGGATGGACAGCAGCGCCTTGCGGAGCTCCATGGTGACCGGGCCGGGCTCGCCGGCGCCGACGGTCCAGTCGGCGGCGGCGGACTTCACCGAGCCGACCGGGGTGATGACGGCGGCGGTGCCGCAGGCGAAGACCTCGGTGAGGGTGCCGTCGGCGTTGGCCTGCTGCCACTCGTCGGTGGAGATCCGGCGCTCCTCGACGGCGTAGCCGAGGTCCGAGGCCAGCTGGAGCAGCGAGTCGCGGGTGATGCCGGGCAGCAGGGCGCCGGACAGCTCCGGGGTGACGATCCTGGCGTCCTTGCCCTCGCCGAAGACGAAGTACAGGTTCATGCCGCCCATCTCCTCGACCCACCGGTGCTCGGCGGCGTCGAGCCAGACCACCTGGTCGCAGCCCTTCTCGGCGGCCTGGGCCTGGGCGACCAGCGAGGCCGCGTAGTTGCCCGCGCACTTGGCGGCGCCGGTGCCGCCGGGGGCGGCCCGGACGTACTCCTTGGACAGCCAGACCGAGACCGGCTTGATGCCGCCCTGGAAGTAGGCGCCGGCCGGCGAGGCGATGATCATGAAGAGGTAGGAGTTGGCCGGGCGGACGCCCAGGCCGACCTCGGTGGCGAACATGAACGGGCGCAGGTAGAGGCTCTGCTCCGGCTCGTTCGGCACCCAGTCCCGCTCCTGGCGGACCAGCAGCTCGACGGCCTCGACGAAGGCCTCCACCGGCAGCTCCGGCATCGCCAGGCGGCGGGCCGAGGCCTGGAAGCGGGCGGCGTTGGCCTCCGGGCGGAAGGTGGCGATGGAGCCGTCGGCCTGGCGGTAGGCCTTCAGGCCCTCGAAGATCGCCTGGCCGTAGTGGAGGGTCATGTTCGCCGGGTCGATCTCCAGCGGCGCGTACGGCACCAGCTGGGCGTCGTGCCAGCCCACGCCCTCGGTCCAGCGGATGGTGACCATGTGGTCGGTGAAGACCCGGCCGAACCCGGGGTTGGCCAGCCGGGCCTCGCGCTCCGCTGCGGGCAGCGGGTGGGCGGAGGGCTTGAGGTCGAACGTGATGGGCGCCTGGGTGGCCGTGCTCATGGCTGATTCCTTCACCGTGGGGTTGGTCCGGGCCGCCACCGCCGCAGATACGTTTCGGCAAACTACACCGGAATGGACGCACAACGGCACGGCCCACTGTCGATACTCGCATCCAGAGGGCCGTGCCGAACAGCTGCAAGCTGCGGTGATGTGCGGTCCGGCCCCGTCAGCCGGAACCGTGTGTTCGGATCCGGCCGGTCAGCCGGCTACTCGGGCGACGAGCGCGTCGCCGACCTGGGAGGTGCCGCGGGCGCCCGAGCGCTCGGCCAGGTCCGCCGCGACGGCGGCCTCGACCGTGGCGGCCTCGGCGGCGAAGCCGAGGTGCTCCAGCAGCATCGCGACCGACAGCACGGTGGCGGTCGGGTCGGCCTTGCCCTGGCCGGCGATGTCCGGCGCCGAGCCGTGCACCGGCTCGAACATGGACGGGAACTCGCCGCTCGGGTTGATGTTGCCGCTCGCGGCCAGGCCGATCCCGCCCGTGACGGCGGCGGCCAGGTCGGTCAGGATGTCGCCGAACAGGTTGTCGGTGACGATGACGTCGAACCGCTCCGGCTGGGTGACGAAGAAGATGGTCGCCGCGTCGACGTGCAGGTAGTCGGTGGTGACCTCGGGGAACTCCCGGCCGACCTCGGCGAAGATCCGCGTCCACAGGTGCCCGGCGTGCACCAGCACGTTGTTCTTGTGCACCAGGGTGAGCTTCTTGCGCGGCCGCGCCTGCGCCCGGCGGTAGGCGTCGCGCACCACGCGCTCGATGCCGTACGCGGTGTTCAGGCTGACCTCGGTGGCCACCTCCTGCGGCGTCCCGGTGCGCAGCGTGCCGCCGTTGCCGACGTACGGGCCCTCGGTGCCCTCGCGGACGACCACGAAGTCGATCTCCGGCTGGCCGGCCAACGGGGACGACACCCCGGGGAAGAGCCGGCCCGGGCGCAGGTTGATGTGGTGGTCGAAGGCGAACCGCAGCTTGAGCAGCAGCCCCCGCTCCAGCACGCCCGACGGCACGCTCGGGTCGCCGATGGCGCCCAGCAGGATCGCGTCGTGCGACTTCAGCTCGGCCAGGACGTCGTCCGGCAGCGTCTCCCCGGTCCGGTGGTAGCGCCGGGCCCCGAGGTCGTACTCGGTGGTCTCCAGCTTCACGTCGGCGGGAAGCGCGGCACCCAGGACCTTGAGGCCTTCGGCCACCACTTCCTGGCCGATGCCGTCACCGGGGACTACTGCGAGACGAATGGTGCGAGACATGCTCGGACCCTACTCCGCCGTCCCAGGTACTGACACCTGCCGTCCACGATGCGGACGGTCAAGTCGGTCCCCACCAGGGGCAGCCGCCCGGCGGAGCCGTTTGGGACGCCACTCCTTCGAGGGAGCGCGTGCGACGCGGGGGGCGCCCGGGGCGTGCTTAGGGCGTGTCTGACCATTGGCGTCGGATCAGGGCGCGGCGTTGGGGTGCGTGCATCGCAAGGCGGAGGAGGGAGTCCATGCGGAGCATCGGCGACCGACGACAACGCGGCGAGGTGCGTGCCCCGGCGTCGCGCACCCGGCGGGAATTGTCAGACACGCCCTAGGGTGGCGGGGTCCGGCGAGGCGTGTGGAACGGGGTGCGGATGGGCGAGCGGCGGCGGGAGGTGCTGGTCTGCGCGGGTGCGGCGGGGCTGGCGATGGGCGGGTACGGGCTGGCGGCGGCGGTGCGCGGGCGGTGGCCGGCCGGGGCGGAGGCGGTCGCCGTGCCGTACCACGCCCACCTGTGGGACCTGCTGCACGGGCAGGCCGCCGGGGACCTGCTGTTCAACTGGAACAGCGGCTACGGGGCCCCGTTCCTGGCGGACTTCTTCGCCTACCTGATGAACCCCTTCTCCTGGCCCACCGCGCTCCTCCCCCGCGACCAGGGCCGGCTCGCCGTCCTCCTGGTCACCCTGGCCACCATCGGCCTGGGCACCGCCCTGATGGCCCGGCTGCTCGGCCGGCTGCACCCCGGCCCCCGGTGGCTGCGGGTGTTCGCCGCCGTCGGGTACGGGCTGTGCGCCTGGGTGCTGGACGTCGGCGGGGCCGCCCCGATGTGGCTCTGGGGCCTGGTCTCGCTGCCCCTGCTCGGCCTGGCCGCCGACTGGTGCCTGCGCGAACGGCACTGGGTGGGCGGCGCGCTGTGCGTCGCGCTCGCCTGGACGGGCAACCTGTACACCGCCGCGCTGGCCACCCTGGCGGCCGGACTGCTGTTCGCCGTCCGGCTGTTCGCCGCCCCGCTCCCGTTGCGCCACCGGGTCCGGGCCACCGGCCGGGCCGTCACCACGGCCATCGCCGGGGTGCTGCTCGCCTCCCCCGTGCTGTTCGTCGCGGTGCTGGCCACCGGCCGGGCCCAGCCGGAGTCCCCGGTCGAGCCGCTGGGCCCGTCCGGTGTCGCCGCCCACCTCTCCCGGCTGCTGCCCGCGGCCCACGGCGGGCAGCAGCTGCCGGACGTGGCGATCGGCGTCTTCGGGCTGCTGGTGGTGTGCGGGCTGCCGTTCAACCGGCGGGTGCGGGCTCGGGAGCGCGCCCTGTGGTGCGCGGCGCTGGTGCTGGTGGCGGTCGGCTTCCTCTGGACCCCGACGGTGCTGGTCTGGCACGGCCTGGCGATCCCGGCCGGCGGGCCGTACCGGGTGGCCTTCGTGCTCAGCGGGCTGCTGGTGCTGGCGGGCTGGGTCTCGCTGGCGCACCGCCCGGACCGGCTCACCGTGCTGGGCGGCGCCGCCGTGGTGGCGGTGATCGCCGGCCTGGCGGCGGGCCGGCCCGCGGTGCGCCCGGCCACCTGGGTGCTGCTGGCCGTCGGCGGCGCCGTCCTGTCGGCCGCGCTGTGGCTGCTGGACCGCCGGCACTCCGACCGGCGGGCGACCGCCCTCGCCACCTGGGTGATCGGCGGGGCGGTGCTGGGCAACGCCGTCTGGTCCGGGTACGCGGCGCTCGGCGCGGTCCCTTCCTCCGGGGTCTCCCCGGCGGCCGTCCGGGCCGGGCACGCGGCCGTCCGGGCGGGCGCCGACTGGCCGCGCGGCCGCAGCGACCCCGGCCCGCACGCCTTCACCCCCAACGACCCGCTGCTGCTGAACGGCCAGGGCGGCGGCTACTTCAGCAGCTACCTGCCGACCGTCACCGCCCTGCTGCTGCACGACCTCGGCGCGGGCTGGACGGCCGGCGGACGGCAGACCGCGAGCGTCACCGACCCGGTCGGGCAGGCGCTGTTCGGCGTCCGCACCCACCTCGACGACGCCCCGCCGCCCGGCTTCACCCCGGTGCGGGCCGCCGCGCCGCCGCTGGTCACCGTGCTGCCGCCGGGCTCCCGGACGGAGACCTCCTCGGTCTGGTCCCGGCAGGAGTCGCTGCTCGGCAGCCAGGTGTACGACGCCCCGCTGCCCGTCCCGGCGGGCGGGCCGGCGCCGGCCCTGCACGGCACCAGCGGCTGGTCGGTGCCGGCCGGCGGGGAGGGCACGGTGTTCACGGCCGCCTGCACGCCGGGCGGGACGGCCTACTTCCACGGGGTCTGGTACCGGGGCGCGGTCAGCGGCCTGGGCACCGACTACCGCAGCGACGGCGAGCAGCCCACCACCGCCGTGCCGATCCACCGGCTGGGGACCGTCCCGGCGGACGGGGTGGTCCGGGTGACGCTGCGGTCGGACGTGGTGAGCCAGGTGCCCGCCCGCCCGATCGGCTGTCTGCGGGCCGGTGCGCTGGAGGCCGCCGTCGCCCGGCTCACCGCGACCGGCGCCACCCGGGTCGAGGCCGGCGGGCACACCCTCACCGCGACCCTCCCGGCGGGTTCCACCGGCACCGCGCTGCTCTCCGTGCCGGCCGCCGAGGGCTGGACCTGCGCGGTGGACGGCGGCCGACGTCTCACCCCCGTCCCGGTGCTCGGCATGATCGGCGTCCCGCTGGGCGACGGCGCCTCCCGCGTCGCCTGCGCCTTCCGCCCGCCCGGCCTCACCGAGGGGCTCATCGTCACCTCCGCCACCGCCGCCGCCCTCGCCCTGGTGGCGGTCTTCGCCCGGCTCTCCCGGCGCCCCACCCGCGTCCCGCGCCGTGACCGCCGCCGGGCGGCCCTGGGCGCCGACGCACAAGCCGGCACGGAAACCGGCCCACAAGCCGGCACATGACGGGGCGGCCCGCCGGAGTCCCGGTGGGCCGCCCCTTCCGCCCGACGGTCAGGGCAGGTCGAGCACCTGGGCCCGCCGCTCGGCCGGGTTGCGGTGGTACAGCAGCAGGAGCCGCGAGGTGTCGCCCGCCGCCCGCCGTACGGCGAGGACGGCGCCCGGGCCCGCCGGGGCCAGTACGGCGGCCGGCCCGGTGAGGCCGGCCCGCGCGGTGAGCGCCGGCCGCAGGACGTCCAGCGGGACGGACGGGCTGGTGCCGCTCAGCCCGATGGTGGAGAGCGCCTCGGCCACGTCCGGCGTCCCGCCCCCGGCGTAGCCGGTCCAGACGCCGTAGCGGACGGCGCTGTGCCCGGGCGCGACGCCGGGCAGGGCGCTCAGCCGGACGGGCAGCACCAGGACGTCGCTGTCCAGCAGCCCGGTGTCGGTGTCGCCCCAGTGGGCGTTGAGCGGCTGGACGTCCAGTTCGGCCCCGGTGCGGGCGTCCAGGGCGCGGGAGACCAGGACGTCGCTACCGCGCAGCCGGTCGGCCTTGAGGATGACGTCGGTGCTGCCGTCCCCGTCGGTGTCCAGCGCCACCCGCACCCCGTACAGCCCCACCGGGGTGGCCGCGGGCGCCCACAACTGCGCGCCCACGTACAGCAGTTCGGAGTCGACGGCGGCGCCGGCCGCGCGCAGGCCGGCGGCCCGCTCGCCGGGGTGCTCGACGCAGACCTCCTCCGCCGGGTCCGGCTCCTTCCCGGTGTCCTTCGGCCGCAGGCCCGCGCCGGGCGCGACCGTCGTGCCGCTGCCGCCAGGCGGGCAGTCGGGCCAGCGCTCACCCTCGCCGCCGAGGGCGAAGGCGCTGACCAGCCCGGGCTGTTCGCCGGGGGCGGCGCGGCCGCCGAGGGTGACCAGGGTGCCGTCCCGGGCGGTGCGGACGGTGGCCGCCGCCGTGAGGTCGCCGGTCGGGCGCGGGGCGGCCAGCACCGGGATCCGCAGCTGCGGGAGCGCGTCGCCACCGACCGGGGTGAGCAGCACCCGGCCGGAGAGCTCGCCCCGGTAGCTGCGGGCCCGGCCGCCCTGCACGGTGTCGATGGTCGGGTCGGGCGCGCGCCCCAGCTCCCCCGGCACGGCCAGGGTGACCCGCACCCGCGCGGTGCCGCCCGCCGGGACGTCCACCCGGGCCGGTGCCACCTGGTAGGAGGCGCCCGGCAGCAGGGTGGCGGCCGCGTACGAGGTGCGGTACGCCAGTGGCGCGTTCGAGGTGTTGCGCACCTCGATCTCCCGGGTCACCGCCGTCGGCCCGCCGACCTCGACCGGCCCGAAGGAGACCCCGACCCCGCCCTCCACGGCGCCCTCCCCCGCCGCGTAGGCGACGGCGGGCGTGCGGACCGCCCGGTCCACCCGGACCCTCCCGGCCCCGGTGCGCTCGGGCCCGTAGACCGGCCCGCTGTGCTCGTCGCCGAGGAAGGTGTCCTCGGTGGTGTTCATCAGCGCGGCCTTGACCTGCTCGACCGGCCAGTCCGGGTGCGCGGCGCGGACCAGTGCGGCGAGCCCGGCCACGTGCGGGGCGGCCATCGAGGTGCCGCTCTCGCGCTGGCCGCCGGTACCGCTGCCGACCAGGCTGGACCAGATGCCCTCGCCGGGGGCCGCCAGGTCGGGCTTGACCACGCCCGGCACGCCGATGCCGCGCGAGCTGAAGTCGGTCATGGTGTCGATCCGGGCCGGCTGGTCCTGGGCGACGGAGCCGTGCAGCGGGTTGCCGGGCGCGGCGAGCCGGACCGTCACCGGCCCGGCGGCCGCGGCCTGCCGCAGCCGCTCGCCGTCGGCGCGCCCCAGCAGTACGGCCGGGATCCGGTCGTCGCCGGAGATCTCGGCGAGGTGGTCGGAGTCGGCGGCGTACAGCGCGCCGATCGCGCCCGCGTCGGCGGCGTGGTCGGCGCGCGGGCCGGAGTTGCAGGCCCGGTCGGCTTCCCGGGTGTGCCAGGCGAGCAGCGCGATCCGCCCCTTCAGCCGCTGCCGGTCGGCCTCGCCGAACTCGGCGCAGCCGTCCGACTGGTCGGCGGGCAGGGCGAGTTCGCCGCTGACGTCGGCGGTGGACCAGCCCTGGTAGCGCTCGCTCCAGTGCCCCGGGACGACCCCGGCCTGGGCGGCGGGGGCGAGCACGGTGACGCCGTCCACGTCGGCGTGGCCGTGCACCGAGGCGGCGACGGTGATCGCCCGGGCGGCGGTGCCGGGGCTGCCGCCGATGCCGTACACGTCGCCGTCGTTGCCCGCCGCCGCGATCACGACGGTGCCGAGCTCGGCGAGCCGGTCGGCGGCCAGGGCATCGGTGTCGTCGGTGCTGCCGAAGTGGCTGCCGAGCGAGAGGTTGACGACGTCCAGCCGGTCGCTCAGGTCGCCGTCGCCGTTCGGGTCGGCGGCCAGGTCGAGCGCCTCGGTGACCCGGTCGGTGGAGCCGTCGCAGCCGAACACCCGGATCGCGTACAGCTGCGCGCCCGGGGCGGTGCCGGGGCCGATCCGGAAGCCGGCCGGGTCCAGCCCGGGCCCGTACGGACCGGTGTACGGGTGGCCGTCCGCGGTGACGCCGTACCCGGCCGCGGTGCCGGCCACGTGGGTGCCGTGCCCGTTGCGCACGCAGTCGATCGGGTTGTCGCCGGGGTGCGGCACCGGCTGGTAGTGCGGGGAGGCCGGGTCGGGGTCGTAGTCGTCGCCGACCAGGTCCTTGCCGCCGACCACCTTGGCGTTGGGGAACAGCGCGGGCGGCGCGGGCCTGCCGCGCTCGACCGAGCGGAACGCCTCCTCGGTGCCCGGGCCGCCGAAGTCGGCGTGGGTGTAGTCGATGCCGCTGTCGATGATCCCGATCCGGGTGCCCCGGCCGGTGCCGGCCGCCTGGTCGCCGGCCCAGACCTGCGGGGCGCCGGTCAGCGGGACGGAGTGGGCGTTGTCGCGCCGTTTGGCGACGATCGGGTGGACGGCCCGGACGCCCGGCAGCGCCCGCAGCGCGGGCAGCCGGTCGGCGGGCGCGCTGACCGCGAGGCCGGCGAGCACGGTGCGGGTGCGGTAGAGCTCGCGGGCGGCGGGTGCCGCCCGGTGGACGGCGCCGGCGAGCCGGTCGAGGGCGTCCCCGGCCCGGGCCCGCTGGGCGGCGCCGGCCCGCGCGGCCTCCCGGCGGACGGCCTCCGGGGGGCGCTGGGCGCGCCGGGCCCAGTCGGCGGCGCGCCGCCAGGCGGAGCCGGCCGCCTCGGTGGTGAGTTCGAGCAGGACGGAGGCCGTTCGGCCCGGCCCCGGCGGTCCGGCGGACGGCGGCCCCGCGGACGGTGGGCCGCCGGCCGCCGGGGTGGCGGCGAGGACGGCGCTTCCGGCCAGCAGGGCCAGGGTGAGGCCGATCCGGGCGGCGGGTCGGCGGACGGGTGGCAGACGCACTGGGCCCTCTCCCCCGGCAGGGGGACTGATCCGCACACCGTGTCGCTGACGCTCGCCCACGCGAACGTCGATCACCCCTCCGAGGGCCCCAAATTAGGATGATCGCGCCGACGGGGACGAGCAACTTCCCTCGGACGGACCGGGGTTGCACTCTACTGGGTGACATCCGGCGCACCCGTACGGCCCATTCGACGGATGAACGCCACCGCCGGGCGGCCCGGCCCGGAGGCGCCGGCCGCTCAGTGGTGGCCGGTCGCGCCGCCGTTGTCCCGGCGGTCCAGCGCACGCTGGAGGGCGGCGGCCGCGAAGGGGTTCCGCTCGACGGCCCGGCGGCGGCGCGGGGCGCGGACCGGGGCGGCGGCGGGGGCGGACGTGGCGTGACGGTCGGCGGTCGGCGACATACCGGGCTCCTTGGAAGCGGCGCTGCGGAGGGCGAGCGCGAAGAGGGGAAAGGGAGCGCGGGAGCAGGGATCGCCTGCTCGTGAAGGCGCACGCGTACACGGGCCGCGCGCCCTGGCTACAGGGGCGGCACACCGTACGGCCCTTCCACGGTACGACCACGCCCCGGCCGTGTCTGCACGAATACTTGGATTTCCTAGTATCTGAGACGGGTCTCACCCGGGAGAACGCAGCGGGGCCCGGACCACCGTCGAACGGTGGTCCGGGCCCTGCCGGGACGGCCCTGGGGCCGGAGGATCAGCCCAGGTCGACCGAGCGCGCGAAGCGGGCGCCGATCTCGGCGGCGATCGCCGAGAGCACCTCCTGCGGGATCTCGGTGTCCACGGTGATGGAGGCCAGCGCGCTGCCGCCGTCGCGGGCGACCTGCATGCCGGCGATGTTGATGCCCGCGTCGCCGAGGTGGCGGCCGAGCACGCCGACCACGCCGGGGCGGTCCTCGTACTTGAAGAAGGCCATGTGGTCGGTGAGCGCCACGTCCACGTCGAAGGCGTCCACGCCGACGATCTTCTGGGTCTGCTTGGGGCCGGCCAGCGTGCCGGAGATGGCGATCTCCTCGCCGTTCCCGAGCGTGCCGCGGACGGTGATCACGTTGCGGTGCTCGAGGCTCTCGCTGGAGGTGGTCAGACGGACCTCGACACCGCGCTCCTGGGCGAACAGCGGGGCGTTGACGTAGGACACCGTCTCCGCCACCACGTCCTCGAACACGCCCTTCAGCGCGGACAGTTCGAGCACCTTCACGTCGTGCTGGGTGATCTCGCCGCGGACCTCGACGTCGAGGCGGACGGCCACCTCGCCGGCCAGCGCGGTGAAGATCCGGCCGAGCTTCTCGGCCAGCGGCAGGCCCGGGCGGACGTCCTCGGCGATCACGCCGCCCTGGACGTTCACCGCGTCCGGCACCAGCTCGCCGGCCAGCGCGAGGCGCACCGAGCGGGCGACCGCGATGCCGGCCTTCTCCTGCGCCTCGTCGGTGGAGGCGCCCAGGTGCGGGGTGGCGACCACGTTGTCGAAGGCGAACAGCGGGGAGTCGGTGCACGGCTCCTTGGCGTACACGTCCAGGCCGGCGCCGGCCACCCGGCCCTCGCGCAGCGCGCTCGCCAGCGCCTCCTCGTCCACGATGCCACCGCGGGCGGCGTTCACGATGCGGACGGTCGGCTTGACCTTGTGCAGCGCCTCGTCGCCGATCAGGCCGATGGTCTCCGGGGTCTTGGGGAGGTGGACGGTGATGAAGTCCGACACCTCCAGCAGCTCCTCCAGCGTGACCAGCTTGACGCCCATCTGCGCGGCGCGGGCGGCCTGGATGTAGGGGTCGTACGCGACGATCTTCATGCCGAACGCGGACATCCGCTGGGCGACCAGGACGCCGATCCGGCCGAGGCCGACGACGCCGAGGGTCTTCTCGCTCAGCTCGACGCCGGTGTACTTGTTGCGCTTCCACTCGCCCTGCTTGAGCGCGGCGTTGGCCGGCGCGATGTTGCGGGCGACGGAGATCAGCAGGCCGCAGGCGAGCTCGGCGGCGGTGACGATGTTGGAGGTCGGCGCGTTGACGACCATCACGCCGGCCTTGGTGGCGGCGGCGACGTCCACGTTGTCCAGGCCGACGCCGGCCCGGGCGACCACCTTGAGCCTGCGGGCGGCGGCCAGCGCCTCGGCGTCGACCTTGGTGGCGGAGCGGATCAGGATCGCGTCGACGTCGGCGATCGCGGTGAGCAGCTCGGTGCGGTCGGCGCCGTTGCAGTGGCGGATCTCGAAGTCGGGGCCGAGGGCGTCGACGGTGGCGGGCGAGAGCTCTTCGGCGATCAGTACGACAGCGCTTTTGGAGGTCACAGTGCTCACGACAGTGGGTCCTTAACTGTCCGGTTCCCCCGGGCACGTAGGTGGCGTGGAGGGCGGGGGAAGGTGGCATGCCGCGTAGGTAGACGCACGACGCTGTGGGCCTGACGCGCACTCGGAGTGTATCGACGGGCTGGGTAGCGGGCTGCTCCCGTCCGGCGAAATCACCCGGACGAGAGCAGCCTACTTGTACAAGGACGTTACAAATTCGGGGCCGGGGAAACGGCCCGGAAGGGGTCAGGCGTTCTCGTTGACCCAGCTCATCAGCGAGCGCAGCTTCTTGCCGGTGGTCTCCAGCAGGTGGTCCTCGTCGGCCTTCTTGTACTCGTTGTACTTGGGCAGGCCCGCCTTGTACTCGGCGATCCAGGTGTTGGCGAAGGTGCCGTCCTGGATCTCGGCGAGGACCTGCTTCATCGCGGCCTTGGTGTCCGCGGTGATGATCCGCGGGCCGGTGACGTAGTCGCCCCACTCGGCGGTCTCGGAGACCGACCAGCGCATCTTCTCCAGGCCGCCCTCGTACATCAGGTCGACGATGAGCTTCAGCTCGTGCAGGCACTCGAAGTAGGCGATCTCCGGCTGGTAGCCGGCCTCGACCAGGGTCTCGAACCCGGCCTTCACCAGGGCGGCGGTGCCACCGCAGAGGACGGCCTGCTCACCGAACAGGTCGGTCTCGGTCTCCTCGGTGAAGGTGGTCTTGATGACGCCGGCCTTGGTGGCGCCCAGGCCCTTGGCGTAGGACAGCGCCAGCTCGAAGGCCTTGCCCGAGGCGTCCTGCTCGACCGCGACGATCGCGGGGACGCCGCGGCCCTCCTCGTACTGGCGGCGGACCAGGTGGCCCGGGCCCTTCGGGGCGACCATGCAGACGTCGACGTCCGCCGGGGGCTTGATGAAGCCGAAGCGGATGTTCAGGCCGTGGCCGAAGAACAGGGCGTCGCCGGCCTTCAGGTGCGGGGCGATGTCGGCCTCGTAGACGTCGGCCTGGATCGGGTCCGGGACCAGGATCATGATGACGTCGGCCTCGGCCGCGGCCTCGGCCGGGGTGACGACGCGCAGGCCGGCCTCCTCCGCCTTGGCACGGGACTTGGACTCCGGCTTCAGGCCGACCCGGACGTCGGCGCCGGAGTCGCGCAGCGACAGCGCGTGGGCGTGGCCCTGGCTGCCGTAGCCGATGACCGCGACCTTGCGGCCCTGGATGATGGACAGGTCGGCGTCGTCTTCGTAGAACAGCTCGGCCACGGGGGCACATCTCCTTGCGTGATGGGGTCCGGGTACGCGGTGTTCACCGTATGCGCACGCGGTGTGGTGTGGGTCTTTGCTTCAGGGATTGAGACGCGGAGGCGCGCTGTTCACGCGCTGCGGTCCAGGGCGCGCAGCGAGCGGTCCGTGATGGAGCGCGCGCCGCGGCCGATGGCGACCAGGCCGGACTGGACCAACTCCTTGATGCCGTAAGGCTCCAGCATCCGGAGCATGGCCTCCAGCTTGTCCGAGCTGCCGGTGGCCTCGATGGTCACCGCTTCCGGCGACACGTCGACGGTCTTGGCACGGAACAGCTGGACGATCTCGACGATCTGCGACCGGGTCTCGTTGTCGGCGCGGACCTTCACCAGGACCAGTTCCCGCTGGATCGCAGCGGACTGGTCGAGTTCGACGATCTTTATCACGTTCACGAGCTTGTTGAGCTGCTTGGTGACCTGTTCCAGCGGGAGGTCCTCGACGTTGACCACGATCGTCATCCGGGACACGTCCGGATGCTCGGTCGAGCCGACGGCGAGGGAGTCGATGTTGAAACCCCGACGGGAGAACAGGGCGGCGATGCGGGCGAGCACGCCGGGCTTGTTCTCGACCAGGACGGAGAGGGTGTGCTTGGACATGGGATTCCTCAGTCGTTCTGGAGAGGGGGACATCAGTCGAGGTCGTCGCCGAAGTCGGGGCGCACGCCCTTGGCGAACTGGATCTCGTCGTTGCTGGTGCCGGCCGCGACCATCGGCCAGACCATGGCGTCCTGGTGGACGATGAAGTCGATGACGACCGGGCGGTCGTTGATCTCCATCGCCTGCCGGATGACCGCGTCGAGGTCCTCGGGGCGCTCGCAGCGCAGGCCCACGCAGCCCATCGCCTCGGACAGCTTGACGAAGTCGGGGATCCGGGTGCCCTGGGCCGGCGGCTCGATGCCGTCGTGGCCGGGGCCGGAGTGCAGCACGGTGTTGGAGTAGCGCTGGTTGTAGAACAGCGTCTGCCACTGCCGGACCATGCCCAGCGAGCCGTTGTTGATGACCGCGACCTTGATCGGGATGTCGTTCAGGGCGCAGGTGACCAGTTCCTGGTTGGTCATCTGGAAGCAGCCGTCGCCGTCGATCGCCCAGACCGCGCTCTCCGGGCGGCCGGCCTTGGCGCCCATCGCCGCGGGGACGGCGTAGCCCATCGTCCCGGCGCCGCCCGAGTTGAGCCAGGTGCCCGGCTTCTCGAACCGGATGAACTGCGAGCTCCACATCTGGTGCTGGCCCACGCCCGCGGCGTAGATCGCCTCGGGGCCGACCAGCGTCCCGATCCGCTCGATGACCTGCTGCGGCGAGAGCCGCCCCTCCGGGGCCGGCTCGTAGCCGAGCGGGTAGGTCTTCTTCCACTCGTCGAGCCGCTCCCACCACTCGGTGTAGTCGCCCTTGTGGCCGGCGTCGAACTCGGCCTGGACGGCGACGATCAGGTCGGCGAGCACCTCGCGGGCGTCGCCGACGATCGGCACGTCCGCCGGGCGGTTCTTGCCGATCTCGGCCGGGTCGATGTCGGCGTGGACGACCTTGGCGTTGGGGGCGAAGCCGTCCAGCTTGCCGGTGACGCGGTCGTCGAAGCGGGCGCCGAGGGTGAACAGCAGGTCGGACTTCTGGAGCGCGGTGACGGCGGGGACGGAGCCGTGCATGCCGGGCATGCCCAGGTGCTGCGGGTGGCTGTCCGGGAACGCGCCGAGCGCCATCAGGGTGGTGACCACCGGGGCGCCGGTCAGCTCGGCGAGGATCCGCAGCTCGGCGGTGGCACGCGCCTTGAGCACGCCGCCGCCGACGTACAGCACCGGCCGCTTGGCGCCGACCAGCATCTTCGCGGCCTCGCGGATCTGCTTGGCGTGCGGCTTGGTCACCGGGCGGTAGCCGGGCAGCGCGGTCTCGACCGGCCAGCGGAAGGTGGTGGTCGCCTGGAGCGCGTCCTTGGCGATGTCGACCAGGACCGGGCCGGGGCGGCCGGTGGCGGCGATGTGGAAGGCCTCGGCGATCACCCGGGGGATCTCGGCCGGGTCGGTGACCAGGTAGTTGTGCTTGGTGATCGGCATCGTGATGCCGCAGATGTCCGCCTCCTGGAAGGCGTCGGTGCCGATCGCCTTGGAGGAGACCTGGCCGGTGATCGCGACGACGGGCACCGAGTCCATGTAGGCGTCGGCGATCGGGGTGACCAGGTTGGTCGCACCCGGACCGGAGGTCGCCATGCAGACCCCGACCCGGCCGGTGGCCTGGGCGTAGCCGGTGGCGGCGTGGCCGGCGCCCTGCTCGTGCCGGACCAGGATGTGGCGCACCTTGACGGAGTCCATCAGGGGGTCGTACGCGGGAAGGATGGCGCCGCCCGGGATGCCGAAGACGGTGTCCGCGCCCACGGCCTCGAGGGAGCGGATGAGCGACTGGGCGCCGGTCATGGTCTCGACGACGTGCTGGGGAGCGGGAGCGTTGGCGGCCGGGTTGTCCCCGCGGCGGGGGGATGCGGCGTGCTCGGTCATCTGCCTGTCTCTTCTCGGGTTTTGCCGACCCGGTGCTGCGGGCCCCGTGCTGCGAGGGTGGGGTCCCGGTCCGGGTCGAGCGCCGGCTCTGCCTCGATCGTCCCGCTCGGTCCGACGGATCGGACGGGCTCGGGCGGTCGAGGCCAGGGGTCTTGCGGAGGTGGAACAGCGTCAGTGCAACAAAAAACCCCTCGTGCCCAAGGGCATGCGAGGGGTGGCGCGTCGGTCTGTCACGAGCAGGGCGTACGAGCCCACTCAGCCGACGCGCCCGCCAAGTACGAGAATTCGGGTGCGCATGGCAACGACCTTCCTCCCGTGCGGGGCGGCGTGTCAAGCAGGTGGGACGACCGTCTCGCCATGCGGACCACCCGGCGGGCCAGTAACGGCACGGTGTTCGGGCAGGTCAGAGCCGCCATGGTGATGTGCGCCACGCCCCGGCGCGGCGTCCGTCCGGCCGCTGCCGCGGCCACTCGTCCGGGTGTCCTCGGGGACGGGCGGGCGGGTGTCGGCGGGCGGGTACGGACGGCGGGCCGACAGCGGTCCGGCCGGGCCCGCCGGGGTGGACACCGGGCCCGGCGGCGTGGCCAGCGGGCCCGGCGGCGTGGCCAGCGGGCCCGGCGGCGTGGCCAGGGGGCCGGTCGGGGTGGGCAGCGGGTAGCCGCGGCGGGCCAGCGCCCGGCGCAGCCGGGGCTCGTCCAACGGCGGGGCGAAGGCCGAACCCTGGGCCTGCCCGCAGCCCAGCTCCCGCAGCGCGGCGACCTGGCGGGGCAGGTCCACCCCCTCGGCGGCGGTGGTCATCCCGAGGTCGCGGCCGAGCCGCAGCGCGTGCCCGGCGAGGGTGCGGCTGAGCGGGGACTCGCCGAGGTCCTGGACGAGCGTGCGGTCCAGCTTGAGCCCGTCCAGCGGCAGCCGGGCGAGCGCGCCGAGCGAGCCGCCGCCCGCGCCGTACCCGGCCAGCCAGGTGGAGACGCCGAGCCCGCGCAGGGCGGAGAGCCGGCGGCCGAGTTCGTCGGCGAGCGAGTCCGGGCCCATCCGGGCCACCTCGATGACCAGTTCGTCAGCGGGCAGCCCGCTGTCGCGCAGCGCCGAGGCCACCGTCTCGTACAGGCCGGGCGAGCAGAGCCGCTCCACCGAGAGCCGGACGGCCACCGGGACGGGCTCCGGCGTGCCGCGGCCCCTGCCGCCGGGCAGGCCGCGCCGCTCGACGGCCGCGCTGACCGCCTCCAGGACCAGCCAGCGGGAGAACCGCGTGGCCGCGTCGCCGTGCTCGGCCGAGCGCAGGAACTCGGCCGGGGTGAGCAGCAGGCCGCCCACCGAACGCCAGCGGGCCTGCGCCTCGACGCCGGTCACCGCGCCGCTGCCGAGGTCCACCACGGGCTGGTGGAGCAGGGTGAAGCCGCCCTCCCGGACGGCCAGCCGCAGCCGCTCCTCCAGCTCCGTGCGGCGCTCCAGGTCGGCCCGCATCGCGGGGGTGTAGAGCACCACCCGGCCCTTGCCCTCGGACTTGGCCCGGTACATCGCCAGGTCGGCGTTGCGCATCAGCTCGTCGGCCGCGGTTCTGGGGTCGGCCGCCGGGCCGCGTTCGGGGGTGCCGAAGGCGATGCCGATGCTGGCGGCGACGCCGAGTTCGGCGCCGCCGATCCAGTACGGCTCGGAGAGGGCGAGGCGCAGCCGCTCGGCCAGCTCCTGGACCTGGAGGCGGCCGAGCGGGCCGCAGACCAGCGCGGCGAACTCGTCGCCGCCGAACCGGGCGACGGTGTCCCCGCAGCGGACGGCGCTCTGCAGCCGGCGGGCCGCCTGCACCAGCAGTTCGTCGCCGACCTGGTGCCCGGCGGTGTCGTTGACCGCCTTGAAGCCGTCCAGGTCGATGAAGAGCACCGCGATCCCGGCGCCCGTCCCGCCCTGCTGGCCGCGGGCGCCGAGGGCGGCCCGCAGCCGCTGGGTGAACAGCGCCCGGTTGGGCAGGTCGGTGAGCGGGTCGTGGAAGGCGTTGTGCTGCAACTGGGCCTGGAGCATGACGCGTTCGGTGACGTCCCGGCTGTTGAGCAGCAGGCCGTCGCGGTGTCTGCTGACGGTCGACTCGACGTACAGCCACTCGCCGGCGCCGGAGCTGATCCGGCACTCGACCCGGGCGGAGGGCTCGGCGGTGCCGGGGCTGCGGTGGGTGGTGAGCCGGACCCTGGCGAGGTAGCGGCGGACCTCGGAGAGCACCCGGCCGACGTCCTCGGGGTGGACCAGGTCCAGCAGGTTGCCGCCGACCAGCTCCTCCGGGTCCCGCCCGTAGACGCCGAGCGCGGCCGGGGAGACGTAGGAGAGCACGCCGTTGGCGCCGGCGATCATGATGACGTCGCTGGAGCCCTGCACCAGCGAGCGGAAGTGCGCCTCCTTGTGGGCGAGTTCCTGCGCCAGCGACAGGTTGTCGAGCAGCATGACGCCCTGCCGGAGGATCAGCGCCAGCCCGACGGTGCAGGCCGCCGCGGCCACCACACGGTCCAACTCCCGTCCGCCGAGGGCGTTGTAGAGAATGCCCGCGGTGCAGACCGCGGCGGCCGCGTACGGGGTCAGCGCGCTGAAGGTGGTCGCCACCCGGCGGTGCGGCAGGCCGCCGGCCGAGGGGTGGTCGCGCAGCGGACGGCGCCAGCGCGGCGACCACGGCGCCCAGCCCAGCAGCAGGCTGCCGGCGAACCAGCCGGCGTCCAGCAGTTCGCCCGAGTGGTAGCTGCTGCGCAGCTCCGGGGAGGTGAACAGGGCGTCGCAGGTGACGGTGACGGCGAGCGCCAGCATCGCGGTGTGCACCGCCGCCCGGTTGCCGTCCCGGCCGCCGAAGCGCAGCCCGACCACCAGGCTGACCAGCAGGATGTCCAGCACCGGGTAGGCCAGGTTGAGGGCCAGGCGCAGCGGTGAGCCGTCCTCGCCGGCCGCGATCCGGCCGAGCGCCAGGCTCCAGCTGAGGGTGAACAGCGAGCCGGCGATCAGCCAGCCGTCGAGCAGCAGGCAGAGCCAGCCGGCCGCCGTGCGCGGGTGCTGGGCGAGCACCAGGACGCCGGTGATGGCGAGCGGGGCGAACAGCAGGAAGGCGTACTCGGCGAGCGAGTCCCGGGGCAGCGGGGTGCGCACGACCAGCTCGTACCAGCCCCAGGTGCCGTTGCCGAAGGCGACCATGAGCGAGGAGAGGCCGAACAGCAGCCAGGCCGGGCGGGCGTGGCCGCCGACCGTGCAGCCGTACACCAGGCAGGACAGCGCGGCCGCCAGGGCCGCCGCGGCCAGCCCGAAGTCGCCCATGAAGACGGACAGTTGGTGCGATCCCCAGCCGGCGGCGGCGCCGGTGGCGTAGGCCACGCAGAGCGCGCCCAGGGCGAACCCGGGCAGCGTACGGCTCACCCCGGGCCGGTACAGCGGGCCGCGGCGGGCGGGTGCGGGCACGTCGGCGGCGGACGTGTCGGTGTGCGGTGCGTCCGGCCGTCCGGTTCCGGGCAGCACCGTTTCGGTGGAGCTCACTCGGCCTCTCCCCCTCCGGCCCGGGGCCTCGCGCCCCGGCCACGGGCCACCGGCCGCGCACCTGTCGGACGTACGCGGTGGCCTGGCGCCCCGTCAGGACGGTGGCCCAGGGGGTGGGCGGCCTGCCGGCCGCCGCACCGTACCGATGCTCCCAAAATGGACCCTACACCAATCCCGTCACTCAATGACACGCACACTCAACTTAGAGTAATGGCGAAAGGGTGGGGAAATGCCCCTGATTCCTACGGATCGGCCCGATTGGCGGCGGCGCGCGGGCAGGGGCTCACGCGGCGCGCACGGGAGCACGCGGCGGCGCCCGAACACCGGTGCCAGGGTGGACGATCCGTGCTGCCGGGGCGGACGGACAGCGGACCCGGACCGGCCGGGGCCGGTCCGGGTCCGTCGTGGCGCCCAGTTCAGTGGGGCCCTGCTCAGCGGGGCCCTGTCCAGTGGAGTCCTGTCCAGTGGAGTCCTGTTCAGCGGGGCCCTGTTCAGCGGCCCGAGGGGGCCAGGTCCTCCGGGAACAGCCGCAGCCGGTGCGCCAGTGCGGCCGCCTCGCCCCGGCCGCCGACCCCGAGCTTGCCGAGGATGTTGGAGACGTGCACGCTCGCGGTCTTCGGAGAGATGTACAACTCCTCGGCGATCTGCCGGTTGGTCCAGCCGCGCGCGAGCAGCCGGAGCACGTCCCGCTCCCGGGGGGTGAGGTTGAAGGAGTCCCCCGCGGCCTGGGCCGGCACCGCGGCCGTCCCCCCGCCCGCCCGGCCGGCCGTCCGCCCGGCCGGGGCGAGGCTCAGCCCGGCCCGCTCGGCCAGCGCGGCGATCTGCCCGCCGAGCAGCCGGTCGCCCCGGGCGGCCGCCAGTTCGGCCGCCTCGCGCAGCAGTTCGGCGGCGGCCTCACGCCGGCCGGCCTGCACCTCGGCCTCGCCGGCCCGCAGCAGGGCGAGCGCCAGCGGGAACGGCAGGCCGGTCGGCCGCAGCGCCTCGACGGCGGCGGCCCACCCCTGCGGGGTGTCCGCGCCCTCGGCGCGGGCCAGTTCGGCCTCCAGCAGCCGGGCCCAGCCGTGGTGCAGCGGTGCCCGGGGCCGCAGTGCGGCGGCGGCCGCGGCGATCGCGGCCAGCGCCCCGGCCCGGCCCGCCTCGGCCTGCGGCAGGCCCCGGCTGTCCGCCTCCACCGCGGCGGCCTCGGCCAGCAGCGGGTAGACGTCGGACTCGTGGCCGAGCCGGCCGTCCTCCTCCAGCGCGGCGAGCAGTTCGGCGCGGGCCTCCAGCGGCCGGCCGCCGAGCGCCGCGAGCCGCACCGCCAGCCGGCTGATCGGCACGCTGTGCTGGACCTGGCCGACCCGGTTGGCCGACCGGGCCTGCGCCAGCATCGTCCCCGCGGTGGCCAGGTCCCCCTTGAGCAGGGCGAGTTCGCCGCGCATCCGGTCCAGGAACTCGGCATGGGTGCCGGTCGGGCTGGCCGCCTCGTAGCCGACCAGCACCTCGGTGGCCTCCCGGGCCCGCCCGAGGTCGGCGAGCGCCTCGACCAGGTTGCCGGTCAGGATGGCGCCGATGTTGCGCAGCAGGCCGTTGCCGTTCGCGTACTCCAGGCCCTCCCGGGCCAGTCGGACCGCGTCCTCGGGGTGCCCGAGTCCGCGCTGCATGCTGGCCAGGTTGTTGATGCCGCGCAGCAGCAGGTCGGGCACGCCCAGCCGGCGGGCCCGTTCGACCGCCCCGGCGAGCTCGGCCAGCCCGCCCTCGGCGTCGCCCTGGACGTCGTAGCGCAGGCCGCCGAGGGTCATCCGGGCGTGCACCTCGACCGAGTGCGCGCCCACCTCCTCGGCGATCCGGATCGCCCGCTCGGCCAGCTCGATCGCCGCCGGGGTGGGCTTCTTGAGCATCGCCGTCCCGGCGCCGAGCGCGAGCACCTCGGCCTGGACCGCGGTCGGCGGCAGGTGCTCCACCAGCCGCAGCGCGTTCGCGATCTCCTCCTCGTCGCCGGAGCGGCGCAGACTGCCCAGCATCCGGGCCCGGTTGATCCGGAACCAGGCCGCGCGCACCGGGTGCTCGGCCTCGTCGACCAGCCGCAGCCCGCGCTTGGCCAGGCTCAGGCCGCGCTCGCGGTCGCCGCAGCGCCGGGCCGCGACCACCGCCTCGGCCAGCACGTCGACCAGCTGGATCCGGTCGCAGTCCCCGTCCGCGGTGCTGTGGTCGCAGGAGCCGGGCGGGTAGGTCTCGGCCCAGTCGTACGGGCGCAGGGTGTGCGCCAGCACCTCCTCGGAGACCAGGTCCCACAGCTCCAGGGCGCGTTCCAGCATGCCGAGCTGCTCGGCGAAGGCGTTGCGGCGGCGGGCCGCGCGGGCGGCGTCCAGGGCCGTCGGCAGGGCGCGGGCCGGATCGTGCGCGTGGTACCAGTAGTTGGCCAGCCGGGCGGCCAGCGCGTCACCGGGGACCAGCTGCGGCTGGGCCTCCACCGCGAGCGCGAACCTGCGGTTGATCCGGTGCCGTTCGCCGGGCAGCAGGTCGTCCGAGACCGCCTCGCGGACCAGCGCGTGGCGGAACCGGTAGCCCTCGCCCTCGCTGTCCGGGCGCAGGATGTTGGCGCCGACGGCCGCCCGCAGCGCCTCGATCAGCGCCTCCTCGTCGTCGTCCAGGACGGCGGCCAGCAGGGCGTGTTCGACGTGCGAGCCGCCCTCGGCGGCGATCCGCACCACCCGCTGGGCCTCCTCGTCCAGGCCCTCGACCCGTACCAGCAGGATGTCCCGCAGCGAGTCGGTCAGCCCGGCGCCGAAGCCGTCCTCGAAGGCGGTGGCCAGCTCCTCGACGAAGAACGGGTTCCCCTCCGAACGGCGGTGGATGCGGTCCACCAGCTGGCGGTCGGGGACGGTGGTGCCGAGGATGCCGGCCAGCTGGGCGGCCACCTCGCGGCGGTCGAACCTCGCCAGCTCCAGCCGCTGGACGGTGCGCAGCCGTTCGAGCTCGGCCAGGAAGGGGCGCAGCGGGTGCCGGCGGTGCAGGTCGTCGGTGCGGTAGGTGGCGACCAGCAGCACCCGGGAGCGGTGCAGGGTGCGCACCAGGAAGGCGAGCAGCTCGCGGGTGGAGCGGTCGGACCAGTGCAGGTCCTCGACGGCGAGGACGAGGGTACGCTCCGCGCCGAGCCGTTCGAACAACCTCGCGGTGTGCTCGAACAGCCGGGCCCGGCTGTACTCGTCGTTGGGTTCGCCGTCCACCTCGCCGAACTCGGAGAGCAGCAGGGCGAGATGGCTCTCGCTGCCGGCCGCGGCGGCCTCCAGTTCGGCGCCCAGCGAGCGGTGCAGCCGGCGCAGCGCGGCGGCCAGCGGCGCGTACGGCAGGCCCTCGGCGCCGACCTCCAGACAGCTGCCGAGCGAGGTGACCGCCCCCTGGGCGGCGGCCCGCTCCAGGAACTCCTCCAGCAGCCGGGTCTTGCCGACCCCCGCCTCGCCGCCGATCAGGACGGACTGCGGGCTGCCGGTGCCCGCGCGGCGCAGCGCGTCGGTCAGCTCGGTGATCTCGCTTCCGCGGCCGACGAAGACGGGGCTGACCGATGTGTGCTGCATGGAGGCGAGCATGCCATAGCCGGTGGGGCCCGGCCGAGGGGTTATCTCCCCTGGCGAACGGCTCGAAGGGCCCGAACGCCCGGAGGGGGAGACGCTCACTCGCAGCGTCTCCCCCTCCGGAGTTCCTTCGGCACCGTCGTGGTGCCGCACCGTCAGCATTCGGGCCGACGCACGGGGCGCCGCTGGAAGCGGGCGGCCACCGGGCGCTGCCGCAGGCGGCGGGCCTCCTTGGCCTCGCGCACCAGGCGCTCGTGCTCGGCGCGGGCCACGAGCTCGTGGGCCTGTTGCTGGAAGGTCTGGTACTCGATCATTTCCGGTTCCCCCTCGGGTTTTCCACTGCGTCCTGCTGACAGGTAAGAGCTTCCTCCGCCAGTGGGGGGTGCCGCATCGGGAGCCTGCCGCATCTTCCGGGGCCCGGATGCCTTAGATCGGGCGCAGATCGGGCGCCAGAAAAGGTTTAAGGCCCCGCCTCACCCAGATACATAGGTGAGGCGGGGCCTTAGGCCTTACTTAGAGGGCCTTAGATGCCTTAGACGCCTTAGGAAGGAAGGGCTGACGACCTAGGCTGCGCCCAGCCGCTCCAGGATCAGGTCCTTCACGCGGGCGGCGTCGGCCTGGCCGCGGGTGGCCTTCATGACCGCGCCGACCAGCGCGCCCACGGCCTGGACCTTGCCGTCGCGGATCTTGGCGGCGATCCCCTCGTTCTCGGCGATGGCCTGGTCGACGGCGGCACCCAGCGCGGAGTCGTCCGAGACCACGGCCAGGCCGCGCTTCTCGACGATCGCGTCCGGCTCGCCCTCGCCGGCCAGCACGGCCTCGATGACCTGGCGGGCCAGCTTGTCGTTCAGCTTGCCCTCGGCGACCAGCGCGGCGACCCGGGCGACCTGCGCCGGGGTGATCGGCTGCTCGCTCAGCTCGGTGCCGGTCTCGTTGGCGCGGCGCGCCAGCTCGCCCATCCACCACTTGCGAGCCTGGTCGGCCGGGGCACCGGCCGCGATGGTCTCCTGGATCGGGCCCACCGCACCGGCGTTGAGCACCGACTGCATGTCCTTGTCGGACAGGTCCCACTCGGCCTGGAGCCGGGCGCGGCGCACCCGCGGCAGCTCGGGCAGGGCGGCGCGCAGCTCCTCGACCCACGCGCGGGCGGGGGCCACCGGCACCAGGTCCGGCTCGGGGAAGTAGCGGTAGTCCTCGGCGTTGTCCTTGATCCGGCCCGAGGTGGTGGAGCCGTCCTCCTCGTGGAAGTGGCGGGTCTCCTGGACGATGGTGCCGCCGTCGGTCAGCACGGTGGCGTGGCGCTGGATCTCGAACCGGGCGGCCCGCTCCACGCTGCGCAGCGAGTTGACGTTCTTGGTCTCCGAGCGGGTGCCGAAGGCCTCGGTGCCGTTCGGGCGCAGCGACAGGTTGACGTCGCAGCGCATCTGGCCCTTGTCCATCCGGGCCTCGGAGACGTCGAGCGAGCGGATCACCTCGCGCAGCTCGGCGACGTACGCCTTGGCGACCTCGGGGGCGCGCTCGCCGGCGCCCTCGATCGGCTTGGTGACGATCTCGATCAGCGGGATGCCGGCCCGGTTGTAGTCGAGCAGCGAGTGGGTGGCGCCGTGGATGCGGCCGGTGGCCCCGCCGACGTGGCTGGACTTGCCGGTGTCCTCCTCCATGTGGGCGCGCTCGATCTCCACCCGGAAGGTCGAGCCGTCCTCCAGCTGCACGTCGAGGTAGCCGTTGAAGGCGATCGGCTCGTCGTACTGCGAGGTCTGGAAGTTCTTGGGCATGTCCGGGTAGAAGTAGTTCTTCCGCGCGAACCGGCACCACTCGGCGATCTCGCAGTTCAGCGCCAGGCCGATCTTGACCGCCGACTCCACGCCGACCGCGTTGACCACCGGCAGCGAGCCCGGCAGGCCCAGGCAGGTCGGGCAGGTCTGGCTGTTCGGCTCGGCACCCAGCTCGGTCGAGCAACCGCAGAACATCTTGGTCTTGGTACCCAGCTCGACGTGGACCTCAAGGCCCATCACCGGGTCGTACGACGCGAGAGCGTCCTCGTAGGAGACCAGGTTCATGACGCTCACAGCGTCCCTTCTCACTTGAAGCTTGGGAGGTACGGGCCCGGCCGCCGCGTCGCGCGGGGCCGGGCCTGGGCGCTTGACTCAGCTCAGCCCAGCAGCACGTCGTCGGAGCCCAGCTGACGCAGCTCGCGCACCAGCAGGGCGGTGCCGGTGACCAGCGCGGCCGCGCCGACCAGGGCGTTGACCAGCTTGAGGGTGTCGCTCTCCTCGCGGGCCTTGCGGACGTCCTTGACGACGGAGATCGCGCCGAACGCGCTGGTGCCGATGGACAGCCACAGGCCGGGCTTGGAGTGCTTGAAGCCCTTCAGCGAGCCGGAGCCCTTGGCCTTCTCGATCTTGCTCACAGTGCCGGTGCCTCCTCCAGCAGGGTGTGCCCCCACTTGTCGTTGAGTGCGGCCTCGACGGCGCCGCCCACGCGGTACAGGCGGTCGTCCGCCATCGCGGGTGCGATGATCTGGAGGCCGACCGGGAGATTGTCCTCCGGGGCCAGGCCGACCGGCAGCGACATGGCCGCGTTGCCCGCCAGGTTCGACGGAATCGTGCACAGGTCGGCCAGGTACATCGCCATCGGGTCGTCGGCGCGCTCGCCGATCGGGAAGGCGGTGGTCGGCGTGGTCGGCGAGACCAGGACGTCCACGCCCGCGAAGGCCGCGTCGAAGTCGCGCGAGATGAGCGTGCGGACCTTCTGGGCCGAGCCGTAGTAGGCGTCGTAGTAGCCCGAGGACAGCGCGTAGGTGCCCAGGATGATGCGGCGCTTGACCTCGGGGCCGAAGCCGGCCTCGCGGGTCAGGGCGGTGACCTCCTCGGCCGAGCGGCTGCCGTCGTCGCCGACCCGCAGGCCGTAGCGCATCGCGTCGAAGCGGGCCAGGTTGGAGGAGCACTCGCTGGGCGCGATCAGGTAGTACGCCGGCAGCGCCAGGGTGAACGACGGGCAGGAGACCTCGACGACCTCGGCGCCCAGCTCGCGCAGCAGCTCCACCGACTCGTCGAAGCGCTGCATCACGCCGGCCTGGTAGCCCTCGCCGGCGAACTCCTTGACGACGCCGATCCGCATGCCGCGGATGTCGCGCATCTTGGCGGCCTCGACGACGGCCGGGACGGGCGCGTCGATCGAGGTGGAGTCCAGCGGGTCGTGGCCGGCGATGGCCTCGTGCAGCAGGGCCGCGTCCAGCACGGTGCGGGCGCACGGGCCGCCTTGGTCCAGGCTGCTGGAGAAGGCGACCAGGCCGTAGCGGGACACCGAGCCGTAGGTCGGCTTGACGCCGACGGTGCCGGTGACGGCGCCGGGCTGGCGGATCGAGCCGCCGGTGTCGGTGCCGATCGCCAGCGGGGCCTCGAAGGCGGCCAGCGCGGCGGCCGAACCGCCGCCGGAGCCGCCGGGGATGCGGGAGAGGTCCCACGGGTTGCCGGTCGCGCCGTACGCGGAGTTCTCGGTGGAGGAGCCCATCGCGAACTCGTCCATGTTGGTCTTGCCGAGGATGACCACGTCAGCGTCCTTGAGACGGCTGGTCAGCGTGGCGTCGTACGGCGGGATCCAGCCCTCGAGCATCTTCGAACCACAGGTGGTCGGGATGCCCTTGGTGGTGAAGACGTCCTTGAGCGCGAGCGGGACGCCGGCCAGCGGGCCCAGCTCCTCGCCCTTGGCGCGCTTGTCGTCCACGGCCTTGGCCGCGGCCAGCGCGCCCTCGGTGTCGACGTGCAGGAAGGCGTTGACCTTCTTGTCGACGGCTCCGATGCGGTCCAGGTGGGCCTGCGCGACCTCGACGGCGGACACCTCGCCCTTGGCGATGGCGCTCGCGGTCTCGGCGGCGGTGTAGCGGATCAGCTCGGTCATATCGGTCAGTCCTCCCCGAGGATCTGCGGCACACGGAAACGCTGCTCCTCGGAGGCGGGGGCGCCGGACAGCGCCTGCTCCGGGGTGAGCGACGGCCGCACCTCGTCCGCGCGCATGACGTTGGTCAGCGGCAGCGGGTGGGAGGTCGGCGGGACGTCCTGTCCGGCGACCTCGGAAACGCGGGCGACCGCGCCGATGATCACGTCGAGCTGCTCGGCGAAGTGGTCCAGCTCTTCGGGCTTCAGCTCAAGACGCGACAGCCGGGCGAGGTGGGCGACCTCCTCGCGCGTGATGCCAGGCATGCAGCGATCCTCAGGGTGAGTTCTGGTGAGACCCGGCGGTGCCTTGCGGGCGGAGCCGGGCCCGGGCAGGAGCAGCCGGGTTCGGCGCTCCGTCCTCGTGGTCTTTGGACCCCATCCTATGGGGCCCGTCCCCTACCCCGGCCAACGAGTGATCCGCGGCGGCCGTCGCCGACACCTGTCACGCGGGTCGCCGACACCTGTCGCGGCCGTCGCCGGTACCCGTCACGGCCCGACGGCGGCTCCCGTCGCGGCCCGGCGGCGGCGTCCGGCGGGCTACTGCGGCCGGGTGCGGGCCCAGCCCTGCGGCTTGATCTCCCGGTGCGCGGCCTGCACCACCTGGGCCACCGGCGGCAGCGTGGGCGGGATGACCGGCGGCCGGACCGGCGGGAGCGTCGTCGGCGGCAGTGCCGGCGGCCTGGCCGCCGGGCCGATCGGCTTGGCGCCCTGGGCCGGCTGGAAGCCGGCGTGCAGCTGGGGCGGCAGGCCGAGCCGCTCCACCGGCGGGGCGCCGGTGCGGTGCACCCGCAGCCAGGCGGTGGCCTGCTCGGCCGGCAGCGCGGCCGACACCAGCCAGCCCTGGACTGCGTCCACGCCCATGCAGTGCAGCCGCTCCCAGGTCTCGTCGTCCTCGACGCCCTCGGCGACCACGGTCAGGCCCAGCGAGTGGGCGAGCTCCACCGAGCAGCGGACCACCGCCGCGTCGTGGTCGTCGGCGACCATCCGGGAGACGAAGGAGCGGTCGATCTTCAGCTCGCCGACCGGCAGGCTGCGCAGCCGCACCAGCGAGGAGTGCCCGGTGCCGAAGTCGTCCAGGGACATCCCGACGCCGTAGCCGCGCAGTTCGGCCAGGGTGTCGGCGGCCCGCCGGGAGTCGTCCAGCAGCAGCCGCTCGGTGATCTCCAGCTGGAGCGCGTGGGCCGGCACCTGGTGGCGGACGAGGTGGCCGGCCACCCGCTGGGCGAAGCCGGGGTTGAGCACGTCGCGCGGCGAGACGTTGACCGCGACCTGCACCTGGAGGCCCTGCTCGCGCCAGTAGGCGAGCTGGCCGACGGCCGCCTCCAGCACGTAGTCGGTGAGCCGCGGCATCAGGCCGCTGGACTCGGCGAGCCCGACGAACTCGTCCGGCGAGACCTTCCCCTGGCCGGGCCGCTCCCAGCGCAGCAGCGCCTCCAGGCCGACCACCCGGCCGTCGAAGGCCACCTTCGGCTGGTAGTGCAGCTGCACCTCACCGGTCTCCAGCGCCCGGCGCAGGTCCCCCAACAGCCCGATCCGGTACGGCGTGTCGGCGTCCTGGGTCTCGTCGTACTGGGCGACGCCGCAGCAGCCGCGCTGGGCGTGGCCCATCGCGACGTCGGCCCGGCGCAGCAGCGACTCGGCGTCCTGGGCGTGCTGCGGGTAGACGCAGACGCCGCCGCTGGCCTCCAGGACGAGCAGCAGCCCGTCCAGCCGGATCGGGGCGGCCAGTTCGGCGATCAGCGCCTTGGCGACCCGCTCCAGGCTGTCCGGGCAGTTGATGCCGGGCAGCAGGACGGCGAACTCGTCGCCGCCCATCCGGGCCACCATCGGGCGGCCGCGGCGGTAGTGCCGGGGCAGGCCGGCGAAGACGTCGTCGATGGACTCCCGGGTGGCGCTGCCGGCCGGGCCGCCGGAGCGCAGGGCCCGGTGCAGCCGGCGGGCGATGTGAACCAGCAGCCGGTCGCCGGCCGTATGACCGAGTGTGTCGTTGAGCGATCGGAAGCGATCGAGGTCGAGCAGGATGAGACCGACGCTGTACCCCTGCTCACACTCCGCAATCGCCTCCTGGGCGGCCAGCAGCAGGGCCTGACGGTTCGGCAGATCCGTCAGCGGGTCGGTCAGTTGGTCGCGGGCGCGGTCCCGGGCGATCCGCCAGGCCGCCACCAGCACCGCCAGGGGCACGGCGAACAGCGGCAGCAACTCGGGTTCGTACCGGTAGACCAGGACGGCCAGCGGGATGAGCGGCGCGGCTCCGGCCAGCAGCACGCCGAGCAGCAGGACCGCACCCGCCACCCCCTGCGGCGGGCGTGTGGGCGCACCGCCGGTCGTACGATCCATAAGCCCTGTCCTCCGTCGGGCCCGCCCCGTCAGGCCGCCTTACGGTGAGGCACCGTGCCGGTACCGACAGCTGCCGGGCATGGAGCGACCCCGTGGAACTCCGGTCCAGCCGGCGCCCCCACCCCTGCTGACACTCTGTTGCGCTCCAGGGTATGCCGGGGTCCACCCGGTGGGCAGACTTTCGGACAACCGGAAACGCGCCACCGCGCCCGGGTGCCGCACAGTGACACAATGCCCGCTTTCACGGTGCGGCACCCGGTGACGTTGCATCAGGACGATAACAACACCGATCCGGTCATCAGCCGATCGGGGCGGCTCCGGATCAGTCCTCGACGGGCTCCCCCGCCGCCTCTCCGGCCTCCTCGGGCTCCGGAAGCCCCAGGTGGGCACGGGCGGCGGACGGTCCGTCGGCGAGCAGGACGGTGAACCCGGCGTCGTCCAGGACCGGCAGGCCGAGCTGAACAGCCTTGTCGTACTTGGACCCTGGATTGTCACCAGCGACCACAAAATCGGTCTTTTTCGAAACCGAACCGGTCACCTTCGCTCCGCGCGAGGTCAGCGCCTCCTTGGCGCCGTCCCGGGTGTGGCCGGCCAGCGTGCCCGTCACCACCACGGTCAGCCCCTCCAGCGGGCGCTCCGCCTCCTCCTCGTCCGCGAACTCCTCGGTGAAGCGGACGCCGTCCGCCTCCCAGTTCCGGAGGACCTCCTTGTGCCACTCCTCCGCGTACCACTCCTGGATCGAGCGGGCGATCGTCGGACCGACCCCCTCGACGGCCGCCAGCTGCTCCTCGCTCGCCTCGAAGATCTTCGTCAGGTCGCGGAACTCCCGGGCCAGCGCCTGCGCGGCGACCGGGCCGACGTGCCGGATCGACAGGCCGTTGACGAACCGCCACAGCGGCCGCTGCTTCGCCGCCTCCAGGTTGTCGATCAGGGCCTGCAGCGACTTCTTCGGCTCGCCCTTGGTGGTGGCGAAGAAGAAGACCTCCTTCTCCTTGCCCGTCTTGTCGTCCAGCTTCGGCATGCCCGTCTTCGGGTCCCGGACCAGCACCTTGATCGGCAGCAGCTTCTCCCGCGTCAGCCGGAAGATGTCGGCCTCGTTGCGCACCGGCGCCTCGGCCGGCTCCAGCGGCTGGGTCAGCGCGGTGGCCGCGACGTAGCCCAGCCCCTCCACGTCCAGGCACTGCCGCCCGCCGAGGAAGGCGATCCGCTCCCGGATCTGGGCCGGGCAGCGCTCCGCGTTCGGGCAGCGCAGATCGATGTCCCCCTCGGCCATCGGCCGCAGCTCACTGCCGCACTCCGGGCAGTGCGAGGGCATCACGAAGGCCTGCTCGGTGCCCTCCCGCAGGTCGTACACCGGGCCGAGGATCTCCGGGATGACGTCGCCCGCCTTGCGCAGCACCACGGTGTCCCCGAGCAGCACGTCCTTGGCCTTGACGATCTCCTGGTTGTGCAGCGTCGCGTACTGCACCATCGAGCCGGCCACCTTCACCGGCTCGGCCAGCACCGCGTACGGGGTGGCCCGGCCGGTGCGGCCGATGCCGACCTTGATCTCCGCCAGCCGACCGGTGACCTCCTCCGGCGGGTACTTCCAGGCGATCGCCCAGCGCGGCGACTTGGAGGTGGCGCCGAGCCGGCCCTGCAGGGCGATCTCGTCCACCTTCACCACGACGCCGTCGATCTCGTGCTCGACCGAGTGCCGCTGCTCGCCGAAGTGCTTGATGAACGCCCGCACCTCGGCGAGCGTCCCCACCACCCTGTTGTGCCGGGCCGTGGGCAGGCCCCAGTCGTGCAGCAGCCGGTAGGCGTGCGACTGGTTGTCGATGTCGAAGCCGACCCGGGCGCCGATGCCGTGCACCACCATGTGCAGCGGGCGGGAGGCGGTGACGTGCGGGTCCTTCTGGCGCAGCGAACCGGCGGCGGCGTTGCGGGGGTTCATGAACAGCCGGATCATCGCCCGGGGCCGCTTGCCCTCCCTGGCGCGCTCCTCGTTCTCCTGCCGGCGCCGCTCGTTCTCCTCCGCGAAGGAGGCGTTGAGCGCGTCGAACTCCTCCGTCGGGAAGTAGACCTCGCCGCGGATCTCCACCAGCTCCGGGACGTTCTCGCCCTTGAGCCGGTGCGGGATCTCCTTGATGGTGCGGACGTTCGCGGTGATGTCCTCGCCGACCCGGCCGTCGCCGCGCGTCGCCGCCTGCGTCAACTGCCCGTTCTCGTAGGTGAGGTTGACGGCCAGGCCGTCCACCTTCAGCTCGCACAGGTAGTGGTAGTCGATGCCGTGCAGCTCGGTGGCGACCCGCTCCGCCCAGGCCGCCAGCTCCTCGTCGTCCATCGCGTTGTCCAGGCTGAGCAGCCGCTCACGGTGCTCGACCTCGGCGAACAGCACGGTGGGGGCCCCGCCGACCCGCTGCGTCGGCGAGTCCGGGGTGACCAGGGCCGGGTGCTCGGCCTCGATCCCCTCCAGCTCCCGCATCAGCACGTCGAACTCGGCGTCGCTGACGACCGGCGCGTCCTGCTCGTAGTACCGGGCCCGGTGGTCGGTGATCTCCGCCGCCAGCTCGGCGTGCCGCCTGCGCACCTCCGCCGGGACGTCCTCCCAGCCCTCGACAGCCGTCACCGCAAGCCCTCCTACGTTCTCATTCCGGGTTGTCCACCAGGCTCTGTGCCGCCCGCGCCGCGGACGACAGCGCCCTGCGCGCGTACGCCGGGGAGGCCCCGGCCAGCCCGCAGGTCGGCGTCACCAGCACGCGACGGCCCAGCAGCTCCGGGGCGAACCCGAGCCTGCGCCACAAGGTCCTGACACCCTGGACACTACCGGCAGGGTCGGACACTGCCTGGTCAGTGGCGGGGACGACACCAGCGAGGATCATCGTGCCGCCCTCCACCGCCTCGCCGAGATCGTCGTCCTGGCGCTCGGTGAGGAGGGAGAAGTCCAGCGAGATCCCGGCGACCCCGGCCCGGCGCAGCAGCGGGACCGGGACGTCCGGCGCGCAGGAGTGCACGACGACCGGCGCGTCCAGGCCCCCGACCACCTCGCGCAGCACCTCCTCGGCGACCTGCCGGTCGACCGAGCGCAGCCGCTGGAAACCGCTCGCGGTCTTCACCGACCCCGACAGCACGGCCGGCAGCGAGGGCTCGTCGAGCTGGAGGACCACCTCCGCGCCGGGCACCCGCCTGCGGACGTCCGCGAGGTGGCGGCGCAGGCCCTCGGTCAGCGAGCCGGCGATGTCCCGGCAGGCACCGGGGTCGGAGAGCGCCTTCTCCCCGTGCTTGAGCTCGATGCTCGCCGCCAGCGTCCAGGGGCCGACGGCCTGGACCTTGACCGCCCCCTGGTAGCCCTGGGTGAACTCCTCCAGCGCGTCCAGGTCCTCGCCGAGCCAGGAATGGGCGCGCCGGGTGTCCCGGCCCGGACGGTCGGTGAACCGCCAGCCACTCGGCTCGGTCTGCGCGAACAGCTCGACCAGCAGGCCGGCGCCGCGGCCGATCATGTCCGCGCCCGGCCCGCGCGCGGGCAGCTCGGGCAGGAACGGCAGGTGCTCCAGTGCCCCGGTGGAGGTCTTGGCGGCCTCCCGGGCGTCGGTACCGGGCAGCGAACCGACACCGGTGGCGGCGCCACGCAGGTCGGGGAAGGGATGTGGGGTGCTCACCCGCCCGAGCCTACTCAGCCGGACGGCCCCGGCGCCGAGCACGGGGCTCGGCGCCGGGGCCGTCGGGGTGGGGCGGGGGTGTCAGTACGACTGGTAGCCGAACAGGTCGACGACCAGGTGCACCGGGGCGCCGCTCGCGTTGTAGAAGGAGACCCTGCCGTCCTTGACCGGGACGACCACCTGGTTGGCGATGGTCTCGCCGGGCAGGAAGTTCAGGTTCGAGGCGTTCGGCGCCACGTCACCGTGCGGGTAGACGGTGAGGTGCCCGTCGGTGCCCGGCTCGGTGACCGTCACGTTCAGGGTCAGCGCGGTGACGTTCGACATGTAGGAGAGCGGGATGTCCAGTGTGCCCCACGCCGGGACGGTACCCGCAGGACGATCGCTCTCCTCCCAGTGGGTGTTCTCCCGGGTGTCGACCAGTCGCTGGGGACCGACAGCGCGGTAGCTGACCTTGCCCTCAGCGGTGTAGTAGCCCGCGAGGTCGGCGATCAGGTGCACGGTGCCGCCGGAGGCGTTGTAGAACGAGACCTTGCCGTCCTTCACCGGCACCGTCACCAGATTCGGGATCGTGCGCCCGGCCGTCCAGTTGAGGTTGGAGGCGCCCGGCGCCTTGTCCCCGTGCGGGTAGACGGTCAGGTGCCCGTCCTGCTCCGGGTCGGTGACCGTCACGTTCATCGTGACGGCGGTGACACCGGTCGCCGGGACGCCCGCGACGGCGGTGACCGGCAGGTCCACGGTGCCCCAGGCCGGAACCGCCTGGGCCGACGGGACGCCGATCGGCGCACGAGTGTCCAGCAGCCGGTTCGGGCCCTCGGCGTGGAACAGCGAACCCTTGGTGCCGTAGTAGCCCGCGAGGTCCGCGATCAGGTGCACCGTGCCACCGGAGACATTCTGGAACGACACCTTGCCGTCCTTCACCGGCACCGTCACCAGGTTCGGAATCGTCCTCCCCGCAGCCCAGTTCAGGTTCGACGAGTTCGGCGCCGCGTCACCGTGCGGGTAGACGGTCAGGTGCCCGGCCTCCTGCGGGTCGGTCACCGTCACGTTCATCGTCACCGCCGTCACCCCTGACGCCGGAACCCCTGCCACACCCGCGACCTGCAGGTCCACCGTTCCACCAGCCGGCACGGCCTGTGCCGCCGGGACGCCGATCGGCTGGCGGGTGTCCAGCAGCCGGGTCGGACCAGCCGGGGTGAAGGCACTACCCACGTCCAGGTTCTCGTAGGCGCCACGGTCCCGGATCCCGCTGCCGGTACCGGTGTTGGCCACCGTCACGTCGTCCACCGCGGAGTAGCCCGCACTGTCGGTCGGCAGCATGCCGGGAGCGTTCTCGTCCGCCGAGTCGACCGTGTGGTCCAGCGGCGCGTCCGGGCCCTTCTGGATCCCGAACGACTGGGCCACGAAGTCGTGCACACCCTGGCTCGTAGCGGCAGTGAACGCCTGCTGGGTGACATAGGCAGTACCGGCCCAGCTGTAGGCCGCACCATCGCTGCGAGAGTCGACCACGTTGTAGTCGACCTTCGTCCCGGCGGTCGCCGCCTGCGCGACGGAGATCCCCGTGGCGTTGGTGGCACTGGCCCCGCAGGACTTTTCGCCATCTGCGGAGGTATCCACCACGTTGTTCTCGACCACCGCACCCGTCGAGGTGCCGTCCAGCACGATCCCGGCGAAGCAGCTCGTGGCCACCGTGTTGCTCACCACGACAGTGTTCGGCGCGTCCTTGACCAGGATGCCGCTCCTGTTGTCCGGGACGTTGGGCGACAGCACGTTGGTAGTCAGCACCGTTCCGGTGGAACCTCCGTCCACCAGAATCGCTGGGCCTGCCGTCATGACGTGGGCGCGCCCGACCACCACCTTGTCGGACCCACCGGTGATCCGAACGCCGGTGCCGCCGGAGATGGTCACGTTGTCGAACACCACGTCCCGGGCGCCGTCCACCACGATCGACGGCTTCTGTTGGCCTGGCATCATCAGCAGGTTCTCAAAGCGGACGTGCTGGGCACCTGTGACGAAGAAGCCGTTGATCGGCTTGGCCCACGTGCCGATCTGGACGCCGACGCCTGGGCTGAGGTCGTTCTTCATCTCTCGGAAGGTGATCGGCGCCTCTGCGGTGCCCGACCGGGTGACGGTCAGGTCCTCGTTGTAGATGCCGTCCGCGATAGCCACCGTCTGGCCCGGCTGGACGGCGGCCGCCGCCGCGCCGATGGTGCAGTACGGGGCCGACTGGGTGCCGCTGCCGCCGTCGGTGCAGTTCGCGCCCGCGGCGTTGTTGACGTAGAGCGTGCTGCCGGCCGCGGCCGCGCCGCTCGCGGAGACGGCCGGCAGGCCGACCGCCCCGAGCAGCGTCACGCCGGCGGCGAGAGCTGTACGGAATCTGGAAATGGGAACCCCCCAGGGCACTTTGAAACACTTGTGACGCATTTCGACCCCCCGGCGTCGGGAATAGATCGTCCGGAGAGCGTCCGGATCATTCCACGGCGCGGGAACCGGCGCCAAGGAGGTTTCCGCGAACCTCCGGACCGGACGGCGACGGCCCCCGGGACCGGGCACGGGGCCTGGTTCCGGGGGCCGTTCGTACGGAGCGGGGTCAGTACGCCTGGTAGCCGAACCTGTCGACCACGAGGTGCAGCGGGGCGCCGCTGGCGTTGTGGAAGGAGACCTTGCCCTTGCTGACCGGGACGACCACCTGGTTGGCGACGGTCTCCCCGGGCAGGAAGTTGAGGTTGGAGGCGTTGGGCACCGTGTCGCCCTGGGGGTAGACGGTGAGGTGGCCCTCGGCGCCGGGCTCGACGGCCGTGACGTTCAGGGTCATTCCGGCGAGGTAGGGGTAGTTCACGAGGTCGAGGGTGAGGGTGCCCCAGGCCGGGACGGGTGCGCTGCCGCCCGGCTGGACGCGGGTGTCCAGGAGCCGCTCGGGGCCATCGGGGTGGTAGCTGATCCTGCCCTCGGCGGTGTGGTAGCCGGCCAGGTCGGCGATCAGGTGCACGGTGCCGCCGGAGGCGTTGTAGAAGGACACCCTGCCGTCCTTCACCGGGACGGTCACCAGGTTCGGGGTGGTCCGGCCGGCCGTCCAGTTGAGGTTGGAGGCGTTCGGGCGCTGGTCGCCGTGCGGGTGGACGGTGAGGTGGCCGTCGGCCTGCGGCTCGGTGACCGTGACGTTCATCGTCACGGCGGTGACGCCTTCGGCCGGGACGCCCGCGAGGCCCGCGACCGGGAGGTCGACGGTGCCCCAGGCGGGCACGGCCGCCGCCGACGGCACGCCGATCGGCGCCCGGGTGTCCAGCAGCCGGGTCGGGCCCTGCGGGTGGAACAGCGAGCCCTTGGGGCTGTAGTAGCCGGCGAGGTCGGCGATCAGGTGCACGGTGCCGCCGGAGGAGTTGTAGAACGACACCGTGCCGTCCTTCACCGGCACCGTCACCAGGTTGGCGACGGTGCGCCCGGCCGTCCAGTTCAGGGCGGAGGTGTCCCACGGGCGGCTGCCGTGCGGGTAGACCCGCAGGTGGCCGTCGACGCCCGGCTCGGTGACCGTGACGTTCATCGTCACGGCGGTGACGCCCTCGGCCGGGACGCCCGCGAGGCCCGCGACCGGGAGGTCGACGGTGCCCCAGGCGGGCACGGCCGCCGCCGACGGCACGCCGATCGGCGCCCGGGTGTCCAGCAGCCGGGTCGGGCCGGCCGGGGTGAACGCGCTGCCGACGAAGGAGCGTTCGGTCGCGCCGCGGTCGCGGGTGCCGCTGCCCGTACCGGTGTTGGGCACCGTCGGGTCGTCGACGGGCGCCCTGCCCTCGGAGTCGGTCGGGAGCATGCCCGGGGCGTTCTCGTCCGCCGAGTCGACCTTGGGGTCCGCCGGCGCGTCCGGGCCCCGGTCCACCAGGCTGGGCGCCACGATGTCGTGCTCCCCCTGGCCGGTGGCCGCGGTGAAGGCCTCCTGCGAGGTGTACGGGCCGCCGGCCCAGCTGTAGGCCGGGCCGCCGCTGCGCGGGTCGACCACGTTGTAGTCGACCTTGCTGCCTGCGGTGGCGTCCGGCCCGACGGTGATGCCGATGGCCTCGGCGGACCTGGCGCCGCAGGCCCGCGGGCCGTTCGCGCTGTTCACCACGTTGTTCTCGACCACCGCGCCTGCCGAGCCGCCGTCCAGCACGATGCCCCGGGAGCAGGGCGCGTTGACGGTGTTGGCCACCACCACGGTGTTCGGGGCGTCCTTCACCACGATGCCGGGCACGGTCCCGGGTCCGGACCCGGGCTTGTACACCTGGTTGGTGGTCACGACCGTGCCGGTGGAGCCGCCGTCCACGGTGACCGCCGGGTCCTGGTAGGAGCCGATCCTGCCGCGTGCGAAGCGCACGTCGGCGGAGCCGTTGGTGACGTGCAGGGTGGCGCCCTCGGCGATGGTCACCTGGTCGAAGGAGACGTCGCGGGCCCCGTCCACCAGGAGGGTGCTCTTCGGGGCCGCGGTGAGGTAGAGGTTCTCGAAGCGCAGGTGGTCGGCGCCCCGGACGGCGAACCCGTTGACGGGAGTCTTCTGGTCGCCGATCATCGGGCCCGAGCCCCCTGGGCCGGTGACGCCGCGGACGGTGATCGGCGCCCCGGCGGTGCCCGACCGGGTGAAGGTCAGGTCCTCGGGGTACGTGCCCTCGCCGATCTCGACCGTCTGGCCGGGCTGGACGGCGGCCAGCGCCGGACCGATGGTGCAGTACGGCGCCGACTCGGTGCCGGTGCCGCTGTTGGTGCAGCCGGTCGTGCGGTGGACGTGGAGGGTGGTGCCCGCCGCGGCCGCGCCGCTCGCGGAGACGGCCGGCAGGCCGACCGTCCCGAGCAGCGTCGCACCGACGACGAGAGCCGTGCGGATTCTGGACAAGAGGAGCCCCCCTGGGCGCTGTTGAGCTTTGGTGACGCTTTTGCCCTCGCTTGATCCGTCCTTGATCGACTTGAGGGCGGAGCGGATCATTCCACAGTCGAACGGTCGTGTCAGTACGTCGCACGGGCCGCCGCCGTACGCGAACGGCCCCCGGAACCGAGCGCGGGGCTCGGTTCCGGGGGCCGTTTTCCTACGGGACGGGGTCAGTACGCCTGGTAGCCGAACTCGTCGACCACGAGGTGCAGCGGAGCACCGCTCGCGTTGTAGAACGACACCCTGCCGTCCTTGACCGGGACGACCACCTGGTTGGGGATCGTCTCGCCGGGCAGGAAGTTCAGGTTCGAGGCGTTCGGCGCCGCGTCACCGTGCGGGTAGACGGTCAGGTGCCCGTCGGTGCCCGGCTCGGTGACGGTCACGTTCAGGGTCACCGCCGCGACGGCCGGACCGTACGGGATCGGCAGGTCGAGGGTGCCCCAGGCCGGGACGGCCGGTGTCCGGAAGCCCGGGTCGCGGGTGTCCATCCAGCGCTGGGGGCCGTCGGGGTGGTAGCTGACCCTGCCCTCGGCGGTGTAGTAGCCGGCGAGGTCGGCGATCAGGTGCACGGTGCCGCCCGAGGCGTTCTGGAAGGACACCTTGCCGTCCTTCACCGGCACCGTGACCAGGTTCGGAATCGTCCTCCCGGCAGGCCAGTTGAGGTTGGAGGCGGTCGGCGTCGCGTCCCCGTGCGGATAGACGGTGAGGTGGCCGTCGGCCTGCGGCTCGGTCACCGTCACGTTCATCGTCACCGCCGTCACCCCGGACGCCGGGACCCCGGCCACGCCCGCCACCGGGAGGTCGACGGTGCCCCAGGCCGGAACGGCCTGCGCCGCCGGGACGCCGATCGGTGCGCGGGTGTCCAGCAGCCGGGTCGGGCCCTGGGCGTGGAACAGCGAACCCTTCGGGCTGTAGTAGCCCGCCAGGTCGGCGATCAGGTGCACGGTGCCGCCCGAGGCGTTCTGGAAGGACACCTTGCCGTCCTTGACCGGCACCGTCACCAGGTTCGGAATCGTCCTCCCGGCCGTCCAGTTGAGGTTCGACGAGCTCGGCGCCGCGTCCCCGTGCGGATAGACGGTGAGGTGCCCGTCGGCCTGCGGCTCGGTCACCGTCACGTTCATCGTCACCGCCGTCACCCCGGACGCCGGAACCCCGGCCACCCCGGTGACGGGCAGGTCCACGGTCCCCCCGGCGGGGACGGGCTGCGCCGCCGGCACGCCGATCGGCTGGCGGGTGTCGAGCAGCCGGGTCGGGCCCGCCGGGGTGAAGGCGCTGCCGACGTCCGCGTTCTCGTAGGCGCCGCGGTCGCGGAAGCCGCTGCCCGTACCGGTGTTGGGGACCTTGGGGTCGTCCACCGCGGCGACGCCGCCGATGGCGGTCGGCAGCATGCCCGGGGCGGTCTCGTCCGCCGAGTCGGTCACGTGGTCCGGCGGCGCGTCCGGACCCTTCTGGATCGACGACGGCGCGACGAAGTCGTGTACGCCCTGGCCGGTGGCCGCGGTGAAGGACGGCTGGTCGCCGTACGCCGTCCCGGCCCAGCTGTAGGCCGCGCCGCCGCTGCGCGGGTCGACCACGTTGTAGTCGACCTTGGTGCCCGCGACGGCGTTCGGCCCGACGGTGATCCCGGTCGCGCGGGCGGTCTGGTCGCGGCACGGGTTCATGCCGTACAGGGCGGTGTTCACCAGGTTGTTCTCGACCACCGCGCCGGTCGAGCCGCCGTCCAGCACGATCCCGGCGAAGCAGGACGAGTTGACGTTGTTGGCCACCACGACGGTGTTCGGCGCGTCCTTGACCAGGACCCCGGTCATGTCGGGCCCGGCGTAGGGCATGAGCGCGTTGGTGGTGACGACCGTCCCGGTGGAGCCGCCGTCCACGGTGACCGCCGGGCCCTGCACCCTTCCGACGTCGCCGTGTCCGAGGAGCACCCGCTCGGAGCCGTTGGTGACGTGGATGCCGGTTCCACCGGTGAGGTAGGCGTTGTCGAAGGAGACGTCACGGGCGCCGTCCACCAGCACGGCCGCCTTCTGGGGGACCGCCGCGACGGTCAGGTTCTCGAACCGGACGTGCTCGGCGCCCCGGACGACGAACCCGTTGACGGGCCTGTCCCCCGTGCCGATCTTGGTGAGGCCGCCGCCGTTGTTCTCGTCGGGCGTCCTGCTGGCGCGGAAGGTGATCGGCGCCTCGGCCTTACCCGACCGGGTGACGGTCACGTCCTCGATGTACGTACCGTCCGCGATGTCGACGGTCTGGCCCGGCTGGACGGCGGCCGCCGCCGCGCCGATGGTGCAGTACGGCGCCGACTGGGCGCCGCTGCCGCTGTCGGTGCAGTTCGCACCCGCGGCGTTGTCGACGTGGAGCGTGCCGCCCGCCGCGACCGCACTGCCCGCGGAGACGGCCGGCAGACCGACCGCCCCGAGCAGCGTCACGCCGACGACCAGCGCTGTACGGAATCTGGACACAGGAGCCCCCCGTGGGCAACTTGAAGCGTGGATGACGCTTTCGACCCCCCGCCGTCCGGAGCCGGTCGGCTGGAAGGCGGAGCGGATCCTGCCACGGCCCGGGGCCCGTGCCAAGACGGATTTCACAGCTCGCGGAAACACGCGAACGGCCCCGGCGCCGAGCGGGGTGCTCGGCGCCGGGGCCGTCGGGGCGGGCGCGGGTGCGCGTACGGGTCAGTACGCCTGGTAGCCGAACAGGTCGACGATCAGGTGCAGCGGAGCACCGCTCGCGTTGTAGAACGAGACCTTGCCGTCCTTGACCGGGACGACCACCTGGTTGGGGATCGTCTCGCCCGGCAGGAAGTTCAGGTTCGAGGCGTTCGGCGCCGCGTCACCGTGCGGGAAGACGGTCAGGTGCCCGTCGGTGCCCGGCTCGGTGACCGTCACGTTCAGGGTCACCGCCGCGGCGTTCGGGATCTCGCCGACCGGAACGTCCACCGTGCCCCAGGCCGGGACGGTGGCCGCCGGGCGGACGCCCGACTCCCAGTAGGTGTCCTGGCGGGTGTCGAGGACCCGGATCGGGCCGGCCGGGCGGTAGCTGACCTTGCCCTCGGTGGCGTAGTAGCCGGCCAGGTCGGCGATCAGGTGCACGGTACCGCCGGAGACGTTCTGGAAGGACACCTTGCCGTCCTTCACCGGCACCGTCACCAGGTTCGGAATCGTCCGCCCGGCCGTCCAGTTGAGGTTCGACGCGTTCGGTGCCTTGTCACCGTGCGGGAAGACGGTGAGGTGGCCGTCGGTCTGCGGCTCGGTCACCGTCACGTTCATCGTGACGGCGGTGACGCCGGTCGCCGGCACGCCCGCGACACCGGCCACCGGGAGGTCGACGGTGCCCCCGGCCGGAACCGCCTGCGCCGCCGGGACGCCGATGGGCGCCCGGGTGTCCAGCAGCCGGGTCGGGCCCTGGGCGTGGAACAGCGAACCCTTGGGGCTGTAGTAGCCCGCGAGGTCGGCGATCAGCTGCACCGTGCCGCCGGAGGCGTTGTAGAACGACACCTTGCCGTCCGTCACCGGAACCGTGACCAGGTTCGGAATCGTCCGCCCGGCGGGCCAGTTCAGGTTCGACGAGTTGGGCGCCGCGTCCCCGTGCGGGTACACGGTGAGGTGCCCGGCCTCCTGCGGGTCGGTGACCGTCACGTTCATCGTCACGGCGGTGACACCGGTCGCCGGGACCCCGGCCACGCCGGCCACCTGGAGGTCGACGGTGCCCCAGGCCGGTACGGGCTGCGCCGTCGGCACGCCGATCGGCTGACGGGTGTCCAGCAGCCGGGTCGGACCGGCCGGGGTGAACGCGCTGCCGATGTCGAGCATCTCGTAGGCACCGCGGTCGCGGAAGCCGCTGCCCGTACCGGTGTTGGCGACCGTCGGGTCGTCCACCGGGGCCTGGCCGCCGCGGTCGGTCGGCAGCATGCCCGGGGCGGTCTCGTCCGCCGAGTCGATCCGGTGGTCGACCGGGGCGTCCGGGCCCTTCGGCACGTAGGTCAGGGCGACGAAGTCGTGCACGCCCTGGCCGGTGTTCGCGGTGAGCTGGTCCTGGGTGCCGAAGGCGGCGCCGGCCCAGCTGTAGGGCGCGCCGCCGCTGCGCGGGTCGATCAGGTTGTAGTCGACCTTGGTGCCCGCGGTGGCGTTCGCCCCGACGGTGATCCCGGTGGCGGCGGCCGGGGTGGCACAGGCCGCGTTCTGGTTCTTCGCGGTGTTCACCACGTTGTTCTCGACCACCGCGCCGGTCGAGCCGCCGTCCAGCACGATCCCGGCGAAGCAGGACGAGGTGACGGTGTTGGCCACCACGACGGTGTTCGGCGCGTCCTTGACCAGGATCCCGGTCATGTCGGACACGTAGTTGGCCTGGACCACGTTGGTGGTCAGGACGGTCCCGGTGGAGCCGCCGTCGACCTGGAGCAGCGGGCCGGGCGCGTAGCTGAAGTCGCCGCGGGCCCAGGTGACCTTGTCGGAGGCGTCGGTGATCCGGACGCCGCCGCCCGAGGCCGCGATGTTCGTGAAGGAGACGTCGTGCCCGCCGTCGACCACGACGGCCGGACGCTGGTTGCTCAGCACCGTCAGGTTCTCGAAGCGCAGGTGGTCGGCGCCCTTGACCACGATGGCGCTGTCCGGGTGGTTCGGCGCCCCGCCGCTGAGCGAGGCGACGCCGCCCGACGAGTACTGCTGGGCCTGGCTGCGGAAGGTGATCGGGGCGTCGGCGGTGCCGGAGCGGGTCACGGTCACCGCGGTGTCGACGTAGGACCCGGCCGCGATCTCGACGGTCTGCCCCGGCTGGACGACCGCCGCGGCGGCCGCGACGTGGCAGAACGGCGCCGACTGGGCGCCGCTGCCGCTGTCGGTGCAGTTCGCACCCGCGGCGTTGTCGACGTAGAGCATGCCGCCCGCCGCGGCCGCGCCGCTCGCGGAGACGGCCGGCAGACCGACCGCCCCGAGCAGCGTCACGCCGGCGGCGAGGGCCGTACGGAGTCTGGAAATGGGAACCCCCCTGGGCATTGTGCAGCGCTGATGACGCTTTCCGGCCCCCCTGTGTCCTGAACTGATCGGCTGGAGGGCGGAGCGGATCATTCCACAGCGGAAGGGGCCGCGCCAACGACAAATCCGCAGGCCACCGCACCGCACGCGAACGGCCCCGGAGTCGAGCGCGGGGGCTCGGCTCCGGGGCCGTCGGGGCGGGCGCGGTGCGCGTACGGGTCAGTACGCCTGGTAGCCGAACAGGTCGACGATCAGGTGCAGCGGAGCACCGCTCGCGTTGTAGAACGAGACCCTGCCGTCCTTGACCGGGACGACCACCTGGTTGGGGATGGTCTCGCCCGGCAGGAAGTTCAGGTTCGAGGCGTTCGGCGCCGCGTCACCGTGCGGGTAGACGGTCAGGTGCCCGTCGGTGCCCGGCTCGGTGACCGTCACGTTCAGGGTCAGCGCGGTGACGTTCGGGATCTCGCCGACCGGGATCTCCACCGTGCCCCAGGCCGGGACGGTGCCCGCGGGGCGGGCCTCCGAGTCCCAGTTGGCGTCCTGGCGGGTGTCGAGGAGCCGGTACGGGCCGGCCGGGCGGTAGCTGACCTTGCCCTCGGCGCTGTAGTAGCCGGCGAGGTCGGCGATCAGGTGCACGGTGCCGCCGGAGGCGTTGTAGAACGAGACCTTGCCGTCCTTCACCGGCACCGTCACCAGGTTCGGGATCGTGCGCCCGGCCGTCCAGTTGAGGTTGGAGGCGTCCGGTGCCTTGTCCCCGTGCGGGTAGACGGTCAGGTGCCCGTCCTGCTCCGGGTCGGTGACCGTCACGTTCATCGTGACGGCGGTGACACCGGTCGCCGGGACGCCCGCGACGGCGGTGACCGGCAGGTCCACGGTGCCCCAGGCCGGGACCGCCTGCGCCGACGGGACGCCGATCGGCGCCCGGGTGTCCAGCAGCCGCGTCGGGCCCTGGGCGTGGAACAGCGAACCCTTGGTGCCGTAGTAGCCGGCGAGGTCCGCGATCAGGTGCACCGTGCCGCCGGAGGCGTTGTAGAACGACACCTTCCCGTCCGTCACCGGAACGGTCACCAGGTTCGGGATCGTCCGGCCGGCGACCCAGTTCAGGTTCGACGAGTTCGGCGCGGCGTCACCGTGCGGGTAGACGGTCAGGTGGCCGTCGGCGCCCGGCTCGGTCACCGTCACGTTCAGCGTCACGGCCGTCACGCCCTCCGCCGGAACGCCCGCGACACCGGTCACCGGGAGGTCGACGGTCCCCCAGGCCGGAACCGCCTGGGCCGACGGGACGCCGATCGGCTGACGGGTGTCCAGCAGCCGGGTCGGACCGGCCGGGGTGAACGCGCTGCCGATGTCGAGCATCTCGTAGGCACCGCGGTCGCGGAAGCCGCTGCCCGTACCGGTGTTGGCGACCGTCACGTCGTCCACCGGGGCCCAGCCGCCGCGGTCGGTCGGCAGCATGCCCGGGGCGTTCTCGTCCGCCGAGTCGACGGTGACGTCCAGCGGCGCGTTCGGCCCCTTCTGGACCCACGACGGGGCGAAGAAGTCGTGCGCGCCCTGGCCGGTGGCGGCGGTGAACGCCTGCTGGACGGCGTACGGGGTACCGCCCCAGTGGTAGGCCGCGGCGTCGCTGCGCGAGTCGACCACGTTGTAGTCGGCCTTGAGGCCCGGGACGGAGTTCACCGCGACGGTGATCCCGGTGGCGCCGGTGGCCTTGGCCCCGCAGGACTTCTCGAGGTTGGCCGCCGTGTTCACCACGTTGTTCTCGACCACCGCACCGGTCGAGGTGCCGTCCAGCACGATCCCGCCGAAGCAGTTCGTGTTCAGCGAGTTGCTCACCACGACGGTGTCCGGCGAGTCCTGCACCACGATGCCGGTCGAGTTGTAGCCGGAGTTGGGCTGCACCACGTTGGTGGTCAGAACGGTTCCGGTGGAGCCGCGGTCGACGGTGATCCCCGGCCCCGCCGAGCCGATGCTGCCGCGTCCGAACACCACCTTGTCGGACGCGCCGGTGATCCGGACACCGGTGCCGCCGAGGACGGAGGTGTTGTCGAACACCACGTCCCGGGCGCCGCTCACCACGATCGACGGCTTCAGGTAGCCCGCGTCGAACGTCAGGTTCTCGAAGCGGACGTGCTGGGCGCCCGTGACGAGGAAACCGTTGGTCTGCTGGTTCCACCCGCCGATGCGGGCACCGCCGCCCGGGCTGTTCTCGTTCTTCGTCGCCCGGAAGGTGATCGGCGCCTCGGCCGTGCCCGACTTCGTGACGGTCAGGTCCTCGGGGTACGCCCCGTCGGCGATGTCCACCGTCTGCCCCGGCCGGACGACGGCCGCGGCCGCGCCGATGGTGCAGAACGGCGCCGACTGGGCGCCCGTGCCGCCGTCGGTGCAGTGCGCGCCCGCGGCGTTGTCGACGTAGAGCGTGCTGTCGGCCGCGGCCGCGCCGCCCGCGGAGACGGCCGGCAGACCGACCGCCCCGAGCAGCGTCACACCGGCGGCGAGGGCCGTACGGAATCTGGAAATGGGAACCCCCCTGGGCACTTTGAAGCGCGAATGACGCCTTTACCCTCCGTTGGTCCGTCCTTGATCGACTGGAGGGCGGAGCGGATCATTCCACAACCGGTGGGGGCGCGCCAACGACAAATCCGCAGGCCGCCGCACCCCGCGCGAACGGCCCCGGCGCCGAGCGGAGGGCTCGGTGCCGGGGCCGTCGGGCACGCGGACGTGGTGTCGAACTCCGGTGGGCGCGCGGGGCATCGGCCGTCGCCGGTGTCCCGCGCGGCGCGTCAGCGCCCCGGGCGGACGGTGATGTCGGTGATCTCCGCGTCGCGGGAGGCGTCGAGGGCGGCGAGGACCGCCTTGGCGACGGACTCCGGCTCGATCCAGCGGTCGGCGTCGTACTCCTTGCCCTCCTGCTGGTGCACCTTGACCTGCATCGCGGTGGCGGTGCGGCCGGGGTAGACGGAGGTGACCCGGACGCCGTTGGCGTGCTCCTCGTGGCGCAGCGCGTCGGCGAGCGCCTTGAGGCCGTGCTTGCTGGCCGCGTACGCCGACCACTCGGCGTGGGCGTTCAGGCCGGCGCCGGAGTTCACGAAGAGCACGTGGCCCTTGACCAGCCGGATCGACGGCAGCAGGAGGCGGGTCAGCTCGGCGGGGGCGACGAGGTTGACGTTGAGCGTCTCCTGCCAGGCCTTGGGGGTCAGGTCGCCGACCGGGCCGAGCTCGACGACGCCCGCGACGTGCAGGAGGGAGTCGAGCTCGACGGGCAGCTGCTGGTGGCCGAAGGCCCAGGAGAGCTTGCCCGGGTCGCCGAGGTCCCCGACGAGGGTGCGGGCCCCGGGGAAGCGCTCGCGCAGCTCGGCGGCCCGGCGGGCGTCGCGGGCGAGCAGCCAGAGCTCGTCCCCGCGCTCGGCGAGTCGCTCGGCGAGGACGGCGCCGATGCCGGAGCCGGCGCCGGTGATCAGATGTGCAGCCATGGACCCGATCCTCTCAGGCCTTGAGCTGGGCGAAGACCTCGGCGGGGGTGTCCGCGAAGGTGATCAGCTCGGCGAGCGGGCGCGGCAGGAAGCCCTCGGCGTCCATCCGCTCCATCTGGGTGCGCAGGCCGGAGTAGAAGCCCTCGGTGTCCAGCACGACCACCGGCTTGTCGAACATCCCGTGCTTCTTGAGCTCCAGCACCTCGGTCACCTCGTCCAGGGTGCCCAGCCCGCCCACCAGGACGACGATCGCGTCGGCCCGGGCCGCCAGCTCCGCCTTCCGCTCGGGGAGGTCGGCGGTCCACACCAGCTCGTCGGCGCCGACGTACGCCTTGTGCCGCAGCATCTCGACCATCACGCCGACCAGTCGGCCGCCGGCCGCCTTGACCTCGTCGGCGAGCAGCCCCATCAGCCCGGCGTTCGAGCCGCCCCACACCAGGGTGTGCCCGCCCTCCCCCAGGAGCCGGGCGAACTCGGCGGCGGGGGCGGAGTAGCGGTCGTCGAGCGAGTACGCGGAGCAGAAGACAGAAATGTTCATAGTGTCGTCTGGTCTATCACGCCCCCTGCCCACCGCTCACCGCCATTACTCGGTGTACGGCACGAGCTTCGACAGGCTCAGGCTGAAGCCGAAGGGCTCCGGGATGGTGATCGCGTCGCCGAACTTCCGGTCGCTGCGGGTGTGGTAGCGGTCGTGGTTCGGCTCGGAGAACAGCGTCACCGTCTGCTGGCGCGGGTCCACGATCAGGTACAGCGGGATGCGCATCACGGCGTAGTCGTGCAGCTTGTCCATCCAGTCGTTGCCCGGGTTGGACGGCGAGACGATCTCCACGGCGATCAGGGCTTCGGCGGCAGGGGCTTTGTTACCCGGCTGGGAGAGGACGTCGAGGGGGAGGTAGGTCAGGTCCGGCTCACGCCCCTTGGAGACGTCCGGGCTGACGATCTCGCTCCGCTCGCTGGGAAGGTAGCCGTCAGGAGCGTGCTGCTCGAACTGCCTGCGCACCTGGGCCACGTTGAGCTGATGGATGTTGGACGGCGACGCCTGCATGATCAGCGTGTCTCCGGACCATTCGATCCGGACGCCTTCCGGGGTGATCCGCTCCAGCTCCTCGATGAACTCGCGGTGCTGCTCGTAGAAGGTCATGCCGTCCACTATGGCCGACCGGGCCGACATCTCACCCGCTGCCGGTCGGCCTGCCGACACCGGGATCCAGCCGGGCCTCTGCGTGGACAGGAGGCCCGGCCGCCGGCCGCGGCCGCTCAGGCGGTGACGGCCGGGCGCTCGGTGGTGGCGATGGTGGCGGAGCCGACGACGCGGGTGCCGTCGTAGAGGACCACGGCCTGGCCGGGGGCGATGCCGCGCACCGGGGTGTCCAGCCGCACCCGCAGTTCGCCGTCGACGACCGAGGCGCTCACCGGCACCTCCTCGCCGTGGGCGCGGAGCTGGGCGGTGTAGCGCCCGTCGGCGAGGGGCTCGGTGCCGCACCAGCGGGGGCGGATGGCGGTCAGCCCGGTGACGTCGAGGCCCTCGACCGGGCCGACCGTCACGGTGTTGTTCACCGGGGAGATGTCCAGGACGTAGCGCGGCTTGCCGTCGGCGGCCGGGCGGCCGATCCGCAGGCCCTTGCGCTGGCCGATGGTGAAGCCGTACGCGCCGTCGTGCTCGCCGAGCTTGGTGCCGTCGGCGTCGAGGATGTCGCCGGGCGCGGTGCCGAGGTGCTTGGCGAGGAAGCCCTGGGTGTCGCCGTCGGCGATGAAGCAGATGTCGTGGCTGTCGGGCTTCTTGGCGACGGCCAGGCCGCGGCGCTCGGCCTCGGCCCGGATCTCCTCCTTGGTGGTGTCACCGAGCGGGAAGAGCGAGTGGGCGAGCTGGTCGGCGTCGAGGACGCCGAGGACGTAGGACTGGTCCTTGGCGGAGTCGACGGCCCGGTGCAGTTCGCGGGCACCGGAGGGCAGGTCGACGATCCGGGCGTAGTGGCCGGTGCAGACGGCGTCGAAGCCGAGGGCGACGGCCTTGTCCAGCAGCGCCGCGAACTTGATCTTCTCGTTGCAGCGCAGGCACGGGTTGGGCGTGCGCCCGGCCGCGTACTCGGCGACGAAGTCGTCGATGACGTCCTCGCGGAAGCGCTCGGCGAGGTCCCAGACGTAGAAGGGGATGCCGATCACGTCGGCCGCCCGCCAGGCGTCCCGGGAGTCCTCGATGGTGCAGCAGCCGCGCGCGCCGGTCCGGAAGGACTGCGGGTTGCTGGACAGCGCCAGGTGGACGCCGGTCACCTCGTGTCCGGCTTCGACGGCGCGGGCGGCGGCGACGGCGGAGTCGACTCCGCCGGACATCGCCGCGAGCACGCGCAGACGGCCGGTGGACGGAGTGGTCGGGGCACCCGGGAAGTCAGTCATGATGGCAACAAGGGTACGGGGTGGCCCGGCTGTTCCCGGAAGACGGGATCAGCGCCGGACGGCCGGGAACGGCGCCGCACGGCCGGGATCAGCGCCGGACGGCCAGGACCGGCGCCGTACGGCCGGGATTCAGCGCCGGACGGAGGCCAGCCCGGCGTTGCGCGCCCGCTGCACCGCCGGCCCGATGGCCGCCGCCAGCGCCGTCACGTCCTCCCGCACCGAGGTGTGGCCGAGCGAGAACCGCAGCGACGCGCGCGCCAGCAGCGGGTCGACGCCCATCGCGAGCAGCACGTGGCTGGGTTGCGGCACCCCGGCGGAGCAGGCGGAGCCGGTCGAGCACTCGATGCCCTGGGCGTCCAGCAGCATCAGCAGGGCGTCGCCCTCGCAGCCGGGGAAGGAGAAGTGCGCGTTGGCGGGCAGCCGCCCGGCCGCGGACGGGTCGCCGTTGAGGATCGCGTCGGGGACGGCGTCCAGCACCGAGGCCACCAGTTCGTCCCGCAGCGCGCCCAGCGTGACGGTGTGCTCGGCCCGCCGTTCGACGGCGATCGCGGCGGCGGCCGCGAAGCCGGCCGCGCCGGGGGCGTCCAGGGTGCCGGAGCGCACGTCGCGCTCCTGCCCGCCGCCGTGCAGCAGCGGTACGGGCGCGGCGCCCCGGGAGAGCAGCAGCGCGCCGATGCCGAACGGGCCGCCGATCTTGTGTCCGGTGACGGTGAGCGCGGTGAGGCCGGATTCGGCGAAGGAGACCGGGACCTGACCGAGTGCCTGCACCGCGTCGGCGTGCACGGGGATGCCGTACTCGGCCGCCACGGCGGTCAGTTCGCGGACCGGCTGGACGGTGCCGACCTCGTTGTTGGCCCACATCACGGTGACCAGCGCCACCGACGCCGGGTCGCGTTCGATCGCGGACCGCAGCGCCTCGGGGTGCACCCGGCCGTGCTCGTCGACCGGCAGGTACTCGACGGCGGCGCCCTCGTGCTCGGAGAGCCAGTGCACCGCGTCGAGCACCGCGTGGTGCTCGACCGGGCTGCACAGCACCCGGGTGCGGGCCGGGTCGGCGTCCCGGCGGGCCCAGTACAGGCCCTTGACCGCGAGGTTGTCGGACTCGGTGCCGCCGCCGGTGAGCACGATCTCGCTGGGGCGGGCGCCCAGGGACTCGGCCAGCGACTCCCGGGACTCCTCGACCACCCGGCGGGCCCGGCGGCCGGCCGCGTGCAGGGCCGAGGCGTTGCCGACCACCCCCAGGTGCGCCGTCATCGCGGCGATCGCCTCGGGCAGCATCGGCGTGGTCGCCGCATGGTCCAGGTATGGCATAACCATCCGATTGTAGAGCGCCGCACGGGGCGGGGTTCCGGCCCGGGGCACCGATCCAGCCACCGCCCGCACGGGCCGGACGCACCACGGCCGGACGGCCGCGTCCGGTACTGGTTTGTACCACTGAGCCACCCAGCGGTTAGCCTGACGCCACCAGTCAGCCGGATCCACGGGGAACGCCATGTCGCAGTCGGTCGACCGCGCGCTGACCCTGCTCGACGCGCTCGGCGACGCACCGCTCTCGCTGGAGCAGGCCGCCAGCAGCCTCGGGGTGCACAAGTCCACCGCCCTGCGGCTGCTGCGCACCCTGGAGGAGCACGGCTTCGCCCGCCGCCAGCCGGACCTGCGCTACCGGATCGGCGGCCGGGTGCTCTCGCTGGCCCACCGCGCGCTGGAGGACTTCGACGTCCGGCAGGTCGCCGCGCCGTACCTGGCCGCGCTCAACGCCCGCTGCGGCTACACCGTCCGGCTCGCCGTGCTGCACGACGGCGAGGTGCTCTACCTGGACGAGGTGGCCGGGCCGCCGGGCGCGGAGCCGTCCCGGATCGGGCGCCGGGCCCCGGTCGACGGGACGGCGGTCGGCCGGGTGCTGCTCGCCGGGCTGTCCGCGGACGACGCCCGCGCGGAGCCCGAGCTGGCGGCGGTGCGCCGCCGGGGCTGGGCGGCCGAGTCGCGCGAGCACCGGGAGCCGGTGACCTGCGTGGCCGCGCCGGTCGCGGGCAGCGGCGGGCGGACGGTCGCGGCCTGCGCGCTGAGCGCCCCGGCGAGCGAGGTTCCGCCGGCCGAACTGGCCAGGATGGTGCCGGAACTGCTCTGCACGGCCGAGGCGATCTCGCTCGCGTACGGCGGCTCGCCTACTCCTCGCTGGTGCGAGAACCGTTGCGGTGCCAGGCCCGCGGGGCACGCCAGCCGTACTTCAGGGCGAGCATCCGCAGCCCGAAGGCGGTGAGCGCGGCGGCGGTGCCGGTCACGCCGGTGAGCCGGTCGGTGGCGATCAGCAGGGCGACGACGGTGGCGCCGACCAGGGCGGGGACGGCGTAGATCTCCCGGTCCCAGCGCAGCAGCGAGGGGATCTCCCCGGCGAGTATGTCGCGGATCACGCCGCCGCCGGCCGCGGTCACCATGCCGAGCGCGATCGCGGCGACGGCGCCGAGTCCGAAGTCGTGGGCCTTGGCGGTGCCGGTCACGCAGAACAGCCCGAGCCCGAGGGCGTCCAGGGTCTGCACCGCCCGGTTGATCCGCTCGACCTCCGGGTGCAGGAAGAACACCACCAGGGCGGCGCCCAGCGGGGTCACGAAGTAGCCGAGGTTGGTGAACGCGGCGACCGGCGTCGCGCCGATCACCAGGTCGCGCATCACGCCGCCGCCGAGGGCGGTGACCTCCGCCAGCACACAGATGCCGAAGATGTCCATGTTCTTGCGGACGGCGAGCAGGCCCCCGGAGAGGGCGAAGACGAAGATGCCGACGAGGTCCAGCGACTGCTGGACGTCGGTCGGGAAGAGCTGGGATGTCACCGTCCATGTGTACCCGATGTGCACGGATGTGCCGGTGAACGTCCGTTCTCCGGATGCGAACGCACCGCCGGAAGGGTGCCGGACGGCTTGCGCGCCGTCCGGCCGGACCTGCTCGGCTAGCCTCCGCCTGTGAAGCTCGTGAAGCCCAGGTCGGCCCCGGCGTCACCGCCGGAGCCGTCGAAGTCGCCGCCGGAACCGCCCGCCTCCGCCAGGCTCGGCTGGCTCGACGCGCTGCGCGGCGTCGCCGCCCTCGCCGTCGCCATGCACCACTTCGGACTGCTCGGCAAGATCCCCCACGCGGACCGGGTGCCGCGCCAGCTGGACCTCGGCTTCTTCGGCGTGATGCTGTTCTTCCTGGTCAGCGGGTACATCATCCCGGCGTCGCTGGAACGGCGCGGCGACGTCCGGGCGTTCTGGACCGGACGGCTCTTCCGCATCTACCCCGCGGTGGCCGTCACGATCGTGGTGAGCCTGCTGGTGCTGCCCCGCGGCGGCCAGATCGTCCAGAGCTTCCCCTTCGACCACCCGGTGCTGTCGCTCGCCGCCAACGGCCTGCTGCTCCAGGACCTGGTGGGGGTGCCCAGCGCCATCGGCGTGATGTGGTCGCTCACCTACGAGATGGTCTTCTACTACTTCGTGTGCGCGCTGTTCGTGCGGGGGTGGCACCGGAACAGCGCGCCGATCGCGGTCGGCTTCGCGTCCGTCGCCCTGGTGCTCGGCACCTGGCTGCCGATCGGCGGGATCTCGGTGGACCTGGCGGCCACCAGGCACCTGGTGGCGGTGGCCGGGATCGTGGTGCTGATGGCGATGGCGTGCATCGCCACCGCCCGCCCGGACCTGACCCGTTGGGGCGCGCTGCTGCTCGGCGGCCTGGGCCTGGTCCTGATCACGGTGAACAACCGGAGCACCGGCTTCGAGACCATGCTGATCTTCGCGACGATGTTCGCCGGCACCGTGCTGTACCGGCTGGAGCACGGCCTGCTCGACCGGCTCCCGGCCCTGCTCTGCTGCGCCTTCGTGGTCGTCGCCGGCGTCACGGTCGGCTACCTGTACAACCGGGACACCGCGCTCTGGCACACCTGGACCCCTTCGTGGCAGTCCTTCTCCCTCGCCTACCTGGCCGCCTGGGCCCTGTTCGCGACGGCCATGCTGCTGCGCCGCCGCCGCTTCCCGCGCTGGCTGAGCGGGCTCGGCACGATCAGCTTCTCGGTCTACCTGCTGCACGGGCCGCTGATGTACTTCGTCGGCTGGAGGCTCCAGGGCTACCCGCCGATCGTCGGGCCGACGGGGCAGGCCGCGCTCACCCTCGGCTACCTGGGGGCGCTCGTGGTGCTCTCCTACCTGTCGTACCGGCTGGTCGAGATCCCGTTCCAGCGCCTCGGCCGCCGGGTGGTCCGGGCGCTGGACCGCCGCTTCCCGGCCCCCGCCCCGGGCCCGCGCGAACCGGCGCCGAGGCCCGAACCGGTGTCGGCCGCGGGCGTCTGAGGCACGGACGCGAGAGGCCGCCCGCCCCCGGAAGTCCGGGGC
>NZ_JBHJSJ010000060.1:0-53596 GCF_042268845.1 Kitasatospora sp. NPDC056273
GGGGCCTGGGCGGCTGGGGGGTGGGCGTTATGGGCGGGGCGGGGGGGGGGGGGCGCCCCCCCCCCCCCCGGAACGTTTCTGCTGGCTTTGCGCCGCTCCTCCTCCCACCACCCCCCTTCTACTTTCCATGCCCCCACGTTGATTGGTGGAAGGAGGAGAGCGCGGGGGTCAGGTGGGCGGGGCCCGCGGGGCGCCCGGGGTCCGCTCCGGGTGGGCGTGGGGTGCGGGGCCGTGCCCGTCGGCCCCACCGGTTCCGCCGGCGCCGCCGGGCCCGCCGTGGGCGCGGGGGTGGCGGGCCGCGTGGGCGGGTTGGGGGTGGACGGCCGCGCCGAGGGTGGCCGGGGAGTCGCCCGTCACCGCGATGTCCCCCTCCCGGTCGGTGCGCAGAACGGTGGCGCCGAGTGCGCGCAGGTGGTCGACCGTCTTCGGGGACGGGTGGCCGTACGGGTTGCCCTCACCGCAGGAGACGAGGGCCAGCCGGGGCCGCAGCGCACCGGCCAAGTCCCAGTCCTGGTGGGCCGATCCGTGGTGCGCCACCTTCACGACGTCGACCTTCCCCAGCCGGCCCAGCAGGGCCGACTGGGCCTGCGGTTCGAGATCTCCGAGCAGTGCCATCCGTAGTCCTCCTGTCAGTGACACCATCAATGCGACGCTTGCGTTGTTCGGTCCGGGCGCCTCGGCAGCCGCACCGGGGACGGGCCACACCACGTCCCAGGCCAGCTCCGCTCCGACGGAGCGCCGTTCACCACGACCCGCTCTCAGCAACGGGAGGCCGGCCCCTGCGGCCCAGCCCGTCACCCGGGCCGCCTCGCCCGGCGGGTCGTCCAGCGTGGTGCCCTCGACGGCACCGACCCGGCGGCCCCGCAACACCCCCGGCACGCCCTCGACGTGGTCGGCATGGAAATGCGTCAGCAGGAGTAAGGGGACGGTCGTCACGCCGAGGTCGCGCAGGCATCTGTCGGCGGCGTTCGGGTCCGGCCCGGCGTCGATCACCACCGCGCTGTCCGGCTCCCCCGTCGCCAGGGCCAGCATGTCCCCCTGCCCGATGTCGCACATCACCAGTCGCCACCCCGGCGGCGGCCAGCCGGTGGCGATCCGGATGAGCTGCGGCGGGCGGAGCAGCACGGCCAGCAGGACCATCATCAGCACTGCCGTCACCAGCGCCCGCGCCCAGCGCCGCCGGGCGGGCACCGGCACCGGACTGCCCGGCTCCCGCCGTCGGGGCAGCAGGAGCGGCGCCGCCCAGCAGGCCGCCAGGACGGCCAGCGCGACCGTCGCCGTCCCGAACCACCCGCCGGGCCAGGTCAGTTGGCCACCTGGCACCTCGGCGCCGCGCCGTGCGACCAGGGCCAGCCAGCCAGCCGGCAGCCCGGCCGGTTCCGCGAGCAGGCGGGCCAGGGCCGGAAGGAGCGGCTGAAGGGCGAGCACCCCGAAGCCGAGCAGCGTCGCCGGAGCCACCGCCAGCTCGGCCAGCAGGTTGCAGGGGATGCCGACCAGGCTGATGTGCCCGGACAACACCACCGTCACCGGCGCGCACAACGCCTGGGCGGCCGCCGTCGCCGCGAACGCGCCCGCCAGGTGGTGCGGCCAGCGGCGGGCCCGCAGGGCTTCGGCCCAGTGCGGCCCGAGGACGAGCAGCCCGGCGGTGGCGAGCACGGAGAGCAGGAAGCCGAACGAGCGCGCCAGGAACGGGTCCAGCAGGACCAGCACCAGGACGGCCCCGGCGAGCGCGGGCACGGCCTTGCGGGGACGGCCGGTGGCCAGGGCCAGCATGCCGATCAGTCCCGTCCCGGCCGCCCGAAGCACGCTGGGCTCGGGCCGGCAGACGGTGACGAAGGCCAGCGTCAGAGCCGTGCCGAGCAGCGCGCCGGTGCGAAGTGACAGCCCCAGCACCGCGGCCAGCCCGCGCCGTTCCGGGGTGCCGGCCTGCCCGGGCGCTCCCAGCAGCGCACCGAGGACGATCGCCAGGTTGGCCCCGCTGACCGCCACCAGGTGGACCAGGTCGGTGGCCCGGAAGGCGTCGTCGAGGTCGTCGGGCAGTCGCGAGGTGTCGCCGACGACCAGCCCCGGGAGCAGCCCGCGCGCGTCCGCGGGCAGTCCGTCGGTGGCCGTGCGGAGGCCCTCACGGAGGCGCCCGGCGATCCGCTGCGGCAGGCTCGGCGGCGCCAGCTGCCGGGGCGCCCCGTGGACGACCAGCAGCGCGGCGGACTCGGTGTCGTGCCCCTCCCCCACCAGCCGTACCTCGGCCTCCACGGCCAGCCGCTGGGACGGGAGCAGCCGCTGCCAGGGCTCGCCCTCCGCCCCTCGGGCCATGACGGTCACCGGCGTACGCGTGCGGGTGCTCCGCCCGTCCGGGAGCGGGGTGACACGGTCGGCCACCGCGTCCACGGTGAGGAGCGTCTGCCCGCCGACGGTGCCGCCCCGGGAGGTGTGGACCTTCGGGTCCCCCGCGACGGTCAGCTCCACCTCCACCACCGGGGCGGGCTCGCCCGGCGCTCGCGGACCGGCGGCCGCGGAGGCACGGGCGAGCTCCGGCAGCGGCCCCCGGTGGAGGGCGGCGGTGTGCAGCGGGGTGGCGACCGCGGCCGCCGCCCCGGTGAGCAGGACGGCGGCCAGCGTCGCCGAGGCCCCGCGCCGGCGCAGGACCCCCGGCCGGGTGAGCAGCAGGACGGCCGCGACCGCGGCGATGCCCGCCGCGGTGAGGACGAGGGCCGCGTACCCCGGCTCCAAGCGCAGGAGTGCCGCCGTGACCGCCCAGGCCGAGACGGCGGGCAGCAGCAGCCGGAAGTCGGCGCCCGGGGAACGGGACGCAACGGCCGGACCGACCGGCGTGGTGGCGACGGACATGGCGGCACCTCCCTTCGAAGGCCGGGCATGCGGGCGGGGAAAGTGGACAGGGGGAACGGGCAGGGACCGCGGCAGGACAGGGCGTCAGAGGGTGAGCAGCGGACGGAGCTCCGCGTACGTACGGGCGCCGATGCCGCTGACCTGCCGGAGTTGGTCGAGGGAGCGGAAGGAGCCGTGCGAGGTGCGGTAGGCGAGGATGCGCTGGGCGAGGGTGGGGCCGACACCGGGAAGGCTGTCGAGCTGTTCGAGCGTCGCGCGGTTGAGGCTGACGGGCGGCCGGGGCACGGTGAGGCCCGGAGGGCCGCTCCCGCTTCCGACCGCCGGGCCGGGGGCGGGCGCCTGCTCGCCGACCAGGATCTGCTCACCGTCCGTCAGGATGCGGGCCAGGTTGAGGTTCCTGGTGTCCGTCTCCGGCAACGGACCGCCCGCCGCCCGCAGGGCGTCGGCTACCCGGGAGCCGCCGGGCAGGGTGTGCAGGCCCGGGAGGTGGACCCGGCCGCCGATGTCCACCACGACAGCCGGCCCGGTGCCGGACACGGCCTCGGCACCGGCACCGGGCCCGGCCCTGGAAGGAGCGGAGTCGGCGGGGACGGACGGCTCCGCCCCCGACGGTGCCGCGACCGCCGCGAGCGCGGGTACGGCGACCGCCTCCGGCCGGGCCAGCCAGAAGTGCTGCACGGCGTAACCGACCGCGAACAGCAGCAGGATGGCCAATCCGGCCACCGCGCGCCGATCGAGTGCCAGCACCGAGGCGAACGAGGGGATTGAGGAGGATGCGGAGAACCGCGAACGCGCCCCGGCCTCCGGCGGACCCATGTCGGCGTCGCCCGGATCCGACGCAACACCCGCATCCGGCGGGACCGGCGTCGCATCCGACAGCACCGGCACCGCCATCGCAACCGGCGACGGCGGCGGGACCGGCCCCGAGGGACCCCCTCCGACACCGCCCTCCGGCTCGTCATCCATCGGCAGCAGCGCGGCCATCCGCAGCCGCACCGTCTCGTTGATCGCATGGCGCTTCGCCGCGCCCAGGCCCATGGTCGTCATGCCGAGGACGGTAGGAGTCCTCCGGCGAACGTGCGGAAATTAACGAAACCCTGTGGATAACCCGGGGGTTGTGGATAAAAAGCGTCACTCACAAGAGTGGGTAGGACCGCCTGAGGTTGACCGAGCGGCCAGCGAACCACCCACCGGACCACCCACCCAGCGAACCGCCCAACGAACCACCCACCGGACCGCCACCCCGCCACCCCCTCAGCGCGGCGCGACCACCACCGCCAGCAGCCCCGGCCCGACGTGCGCCCCGATCACCGCCCCCACCTCGCCCACGTACAGCTCCCGCAGCCCCGGCACCCGGGCCCGCAGCCGCTCCGCGAGCGGTTCGGCCCGCTCCTCGGCCGCCAGGTGGTGCACGGTGATGTCGACGTCCAGCTCCCCCGACCGCTCGACCGCGATCTCCTCCAGCCGCGCGATCGCCCGCGACGCCGTCCGCACCTTCTCCAGCGGCTCGATCCGCCCGCCGTCCAGGTGCAGCAGCGGTTTGACCGCCAGGGCCGACCCGAGCAGCGCCCGCGCCGCCCCGATCCGTCCGCCCCGGCGCAGGTGTTCCAGGGTGTCGACGTAGAAGAACCCGCTGGTCCCGGCCGCCCGCCGGCCGGCCGCCTCGGCCGCCTCGGCCAGGCCCTGCCCGGCCGCGATCGCCTCGGCCGCCGCCAGCACCCCGTACCCGAGCGCCATCCCGACCAGTCGGCTGTCCACCACCCGCACCGGTACGGGCGCCTCGGCGGCGGCCAGCCGGGCGGCCTCGACGGTGCCGGACAGTTCGCCGGAGATGTGCACCGAGACGATGCCCTTCGCCCCGGCCTCGGCGGCCGCCCGGTAGGCGGCGGCGAAGGTCTCCGGGTTCGGCCGGGAGGTGGTCACCCGCTGCTTGCCGCGCAGCGCCTCGGCGACGTCCTTCGGGGAGATCTCGACGCCCTCGCTCAGCACCGAGTCGCCGACAGCGACGCTCAGCGGGACCACCGTGATCCCGTACCGGTCGAGGGCGTCCTGCGGCAGATAGGCCGTGGAATCGGTGACAAGTGCGAGGTCGGAGGGCATGAGCCGGAGGTTACCCCCCGTCGCTCCGGGAGGACAGCGCCCGGTCCGGGCCCCCTCGGGAGGCCCCGTGACGCGCGACCGGATCAGCCCGCCCAGGGTCCCGTGACGCCCGACCGGCTCAGCCCGCCGAGGGCCCCGTCGAGGGCTTGCGCAGCCGCTGCGCCAGCTTGGCCAGCGGATCGGCGAGCCCGAGCAGCTCCTCCGCGCTCGGCCGCCCCTTCCCGTCGGTCAGCCCGGCCCGAGCCGCACCCCCGGCCCGCGCCGCACCCCCGGTCGCCCCCGCGGAACCACCAGAGCCCGCAGCAGCACCACCGACCCCCGCGGACCCACCGGCCCCCGAAGCTCCACCCGCCCCCGCGGAACCGGCAGCCCCCGAAGCACCCCCCGCGACATCCCAGTGCCGCAGCGCCCCCGCCTCGCTCTCGCACTCCTGGCTCAGCCGGCTCAGCTCGTCGTCCGCGAACCGGTGCATCCGGTCCTGCGCCGCCCAGCGCATGGTCTCCGCCGAGTGCGTGATCCGCTCCGCCCGCTCGCGCAGCTCCGGCAGCTTGGCGGCGATCCGCGCGGTGTCCGGCTCGCGCTCCAGCATCCGCAGCTCGCCGTCGAGTTCGGCGGCGTGCGTGTCGAGCCGGTCGAGCAGGGCGAGCGACTCGCCGAGCTGGCTGTCCTGTGCGAGGCCGCCCTCCAGTACCTGCCGGGTGCCGTCGAGCGAGGTCCGCAGGCCCAGCCGGACGGTGGCGATCTGCGCGGGCGGGCCGACCCTGGTGTACGTCTTCGCCTTGAGGGTGGCGGTCTCCACGGCGCGCCGGGCGTTGGCCTCGTGCTTCTCGATCTTCGCGCCGACGGCCTTGGCGGCCTTGACCGTGCCGATCACGGCCAGGACCATCGCCGCGACCCCGAAGAGCAGGACCAGCCCGATCATCACGCCGAACACGTCCATCGCGCGCCACCTTCCGCCGTCGTTCCGGCCCCCACCGGGCCCAACGCGGGCCGCATTGCCGAGGGTTCCACGGTAGCCGCCGGAACCCGCCCGGGGGCAGCCGAGAGGGCCCCGGCGGACGGAGATCAGGGTCAGATCCGGGATCTCCCCGAGGGCCCCCGACCACCCTGGAAGCCCCCCGCAAGCGCCCCGCAAGACGCCCAGCCGGCACCGAACCCGAAAACGCCGACTCCCCGAAAGCACCGGCCCCCGAGAACGCCGACTCCCCGGAAGCGCCGACCCCCCGAGACGCCCCGAAAACGCCGGACGGGCGCCCCGAAGGACGCCCGCCCGACCGCTCACGCGACCGCTCCCGCGATCACCCCGCGGTCACTTCCGCACCAAGAACACTCAGCCGGTGACGATGTTCACCAGCTTCGGCGCCCGCGCGATCACCTTCCGCACCTCGGCCCCGCCGATCGCCGCGACGACCGCCGGCTCCGCCAGCGCCAGCGCCTCCAGCTCGGCGTCCGAGATGCCCGGCGCGACCTCCAGCCGCGCCTTGACCTTGCCCTTGATCTGGACCACGCAGGTCACCGTCTCGTCCACCACGTACGCCGGGTCGGCGACCGGGTAGTCGGTGTGCGCCAGCGACTCGCCGTGGCCCAGTCGGCGCCACAGCTCCTCGGCGACGTGCGGGGCCAGCGGCGCGACCATCAGCACCAGCTGCTCGGCCACCGCCCGCGGCGTGGAGCCGCGCTTGACCAGGTAGTTGTTCAGCTCGATGGCCTTGGCGACGGCCGTGTTGAAGCGCAGCCCGGCCATGTCCCCGCGGATGCCGTCGATGGCCTTGTGCAGGGCGCGCAGCGTCGCCTCGTCCGGCTCCTCCTCGGTGACGACCAGTTCGCCGGTGGTCTCCGAGACGACGTTGCGCCACAGGCGCTGCAGGAAGCGGTACGAGCCGACGACGGCGCGGGTGTCCCACGGGCGGGAGACGTCCAGCGGGCCCATCGACATCTCGTACAGGCGCAGCGTGTCGGCGCCGTACTCGTCGGCGATGTCGTCCGGGGCGACGGCGTTCTTCAGGGACTTGCCCATCTTCCCGGCCTCGCGCTTGACCGGCTCGCCGTCCCAGAAGTACTGGCCGTCGCGCTCCTCGACCTCGGCGGCGGGCACCGGGAAGCCGCGCTCGTCGCGGTAGACGTCGGCGGTGATCATGCCCTGGTTGAACAGCTTGTGGAACGGCTCGACGGACGAGACGTGGCCCAGGTCGTGCAGCACCTTGTGCCAGAAGCGCGCGTACAGCAGGTGCAGCACGGCGTGCTCGGCGCCGCCGACGTACAGGTCGGCGCCGCCGGCGGGCTTGGTCTCCGTCGGGCCCAGCCAGTACTTCTCGTTGGCCGGGTCGACGACCGCCTCGGAGTTGGACGGGTCGACGTAGCGCAGCTCGTACCAGCAGGAGCCGGCCCAGTTGGGCATGGTGTTGGTCTCGCGGCGGTACTTCCTGACGCCGTCGCCCAGGTCCAGTTCGACGTTGACCCAGGCCTCGTTGCGCGACAGCGGGGTCTCCGGCGAGGAGGCGGCGTCGTACGCGTCGTAGGTGCGCGGCGAGTAGTCGTCGACCTCGGGGACCTCGACCGGCAGCATCGACTCGGGCAGCGCGTGCATCACGCCGTCCTCGTCGTAGACGATCGGGAAGGGCTCGCCCCAGTACCGCTGGCGGCTGAACAGCCAGTCGCGCAGGCGGTAGTTGACGGTGCCCTCGCCGATGCCGCGCTCGGCCAGCCAGGCGGTGACGGCGGCCTTGGCCTCGACGACGCTCAGCCCGTCCAGGGACAGCGACACGTCGCCCTCGGTGCGGGCGGAGTTGACGATGACGGAGTCGTAGGTGTCGAACGCGTCGTCCCACTCGGCCGGGTCCTGGCCCCGCCCGTCGGTGGGCTCGACGACGCAGCGCATCGGCAGCGCGAAGGCGCGGGCGAAGGCGAAGTCGCGGTGGTCGTGGGCGGGGACGGCCATGATGGCGCCGGTGCCGTAGCCCATCAGCACGTAGTCGGCGATGAACACCGGGACGGACTCGCCGCTGACCGGGTTGACGGCGTGGGCGCCGGTGAAGACACCGGTCTTGACCTTGGCCTCGACCTGCCGCTCGACGTCCGACTTGGCGGCGGCCGTGGCGCGGTAGGCGGCGACGGCCTCGGCGGGGGTGGCGGCACCGCCGGTCCACTCGGCGGGCACGCCCTCGGGCCAGGCGGCGGGGACGATCGAGTCGACCAGGGCGTGCTCGGGGGCCAGCACCATGTAGGTGGCGCCGAACAGGGTGTCGGGCCGGGTGGTGAAGACGGTGATCTTCTGGTCGCCGGGGGCCGCGAAGTCGACCCGGGCGCCCTCGGAGCGCCCGATCCAGTTGCGCTGCTGCAGCTTGATGGCCTCGGGCCAGTCCAGCAGGTCCAGGTCCTCGATCAGCCGGTCCGAGTACGCGGTGATGCGCATCATCCACTGGCGCAGGTTGGACTTGAACACCGGGAAGTTGCCGCGCTCGGAGCGGCCGTCCGCGGTGACCTCCTCGTTGGCCAGGACGGTGCCCAGGCCCGGGCACCAGTTGACCGGCACCTCCTTGGCGTAGGCCAGGCGGTACTCGCCCAGCACCTCGTCGCGCTCGGCGACGGTCAGCCCGGCCCAGGCGCGCCCGTCCGGCAGCTCACGCGCGCCGGACTCGAAGTCGGCGACCAGCTCGGCGATCGGGCGGGCCTTGCGGGCGTCCGCGTCGTACCAGGAGTTGAAGATCTGCAGGAAGATCCACTGGGTCCAGCGGTAGTAGTCCGGGTCGATCGTGGAGATCGAGCGGCGCGGGTCGTGGCCCAGGCCCAGCCGGCGCAGCTGCTGGCGCATGTTGGCGATGTTGGCCTCGGTGGAGACCCGCGGGTGGGTGCCGGTCTGCACCGCGTACTGCTCGGCGGGCAGGCCGAAGGCGTCGTAGCCCAGCGTGTGCAGCACGTTGTGGCCGGTCATCCGCTGGTAGCGGGCGAAGACGTCGGTGGCGATGTAGCCCAGCGGGTGGCCGACGTGCAGGCCCGCGCCCGAGGGGTACGGGAACATGTCCATGATGAAGCTGTGCGGCTTCGCGGCGACGTCGCCGGCCGCCGGGTCGGCCAGGGCACCGGTGGGGTTGGGGGCGTGGAAGGTGCCCTCCTTCTCCCAGATGTCCTGCCAGCGGGACTCGATCTCGGCCGCCAGCGCAGCGCTGTACCGGAACGGCTCGGTCGCGGTCTCGGCCGCGCCGGACGCAGGGGTCGTCTCGCTCATGGTCCTTCAAGCTCCATCGGTGTCGGTTGGCGAACCGCGCGGGCGGCCGGCCCGTGGACCCGGCCCGGGACGGGATCGGGGGGCGGAAAACAAAAAATCCCCTCGCAGGAGGGGACGCCACGCCGACTCCGGCACCGCCCGAAGGCTCAGCCGGTCCTGGTCAGCGCGGCCGGCTAAGGAGCAGGCGCACGGTTCGCATGGGCTCAGGGTACCGCAAGCGGGTCGACGGGCTGCGGGGTATACCGCCGGGACGGCGGCACGGAGCCGCCCAGGGCCGCACGGGGCTCCGCAGGACCACGCGGAGCCGCACGAGCCCCGCAGAGCCACGCAGGACCGCAGGACCGCAGGAGGCCGTACGGCACCGACCCGGCCCCGCCCTACCGAGCCGCCACCCGCCCCGCCGCGTCGAACTCCCGCAGCGCCTTCGCCACCCGCTCGGACTGCATCCCCGCCGCGAGCGAGCGCGCCAGCGAGGCGGTGCGGGCCGCCTCCCGCTGGTCGCCGAGCCGGCGGTGGGCCTCGGCGAGGCGCACCATCAGCAGCGTCTTGGTGCGGGCCCGTCCCGGTCCGAGGCCGGCCACCGCCTCGGCGAGCAGCACCTTGGCCAGCCGGTGCTGGCCGAGCGCCAGCCGCCCCTCCCCCACCATCCCGGAGAGGGCGGCCCGGACCTCCTCGGTGCCGGGCAGGCCGTCCAGTTCGGCGAAGGCCCGGGCGGCGGCGGCCTCGGCCCGTTCGGCCTCGCCCCGGCGGCCGTACGCGCCGGCGAGCCGGCCGTACTGGCGGGCCCGGGCGACGGGGCTGAGCGCGGCGCCGTGGGTGTCCAGGGCGGTCACCAGCGCGGAGACGGCGTCCAGCCCGCGCCCGCCGGTGCCCTGGGTGGCGAGCACGACCAGCGCGCCGAGCACCGCGACGCCGAGCCGGGGGTCGCCGCTGACGTGGGCGGCGCGCAGCGCGGCGACGAAGGCCCGCTGGGCGGCGGCGTCGTGGCCGAGGTCGTACGCGGCCCAGCCGGCCAGCCGGGCGAGTCTGCTGGCCGTGCCGTAGAGCTCGCGGCCGAGCCGTTCGTCGTACGCGCCGAGTTCCAGCAGCTTGGCCAGCATGGCGAGTTCGGCCCGGACGGGGCCGAGGACGAGGCCGCCGCCGCAGGCCCGTTCGAGCTTCTGCTTGCTGCGGTAGGACAGGCCGAGTTCACCGGCCAGTCCGGGTTCGACGCGCAGCGCGCCCTCGCCGCCGCCGACGGGCGGCGGCGGGGAGTCCAGGCGGGCGGCGGCCTGGTCGAGGTCGGCGCCGCGGAACAGGTCGGTGAGGCGCACCGGGCCGGCGTCGGTGGCGGCCTCGCGCAGCGCGGTCTGGGCGGTGTCGGCGGTCCACGGGTCGGTGAGCAGCCGGGGCGAGAGGATCTTGGCGCCGCGGTGGCCGCCCATCCGGCCCCAGAGCTGTTCGTAGGTGACGGCGATGCCGAGGGTGCGGCTGAGCACCTCGCAGACCGCCTGGTCGTGCGGGCTGCGCGGGACCATGCCGCGGTCGCGCCACTTGTACGGGGCGGTGGAGCTGATGGCGAGGCCCGGCGGCAGGGCGAGGCTCACCTCGCGGGCGAGCCGTTCCGGACTCCATCCGAGCTGGTGGAGTATCCGGGCCAGTTCCTCGTTCCGCCTTCGCTCCAGATCGGCCATGGCACGACGGTAGCGGGATTCCGGCCGCCGGGACCGGCGGCGCGGGCAGAACGGCGAAGAGCCGCCCCCCGTTTCCGGGAGGCGGCTCTCGACTGCTGTGGAGCTATGGGGAATTGAACCCCAGACCTCTTGCATGCCATGCAAGCGCTCTACCAACTGAGCTATAGCCCCTTGACCTGCGTTGTCACCGTGGTTCCCGGTTGTTTCCGGCCGTTTCCCTCGGCGACATCGACTACTTTACACGCTCCGGGGCGTGCTCCTGAAATCCGTTTCCCGAGGTCCGCACCACGCGCCCCGGGAGCCCGCCTCCCGCACTCCGGGCGTACGGCGCCCCACCCCCGGCGCCCGCACCTGACGCACGCTCCCAGCGCGCACTCCCGACGCACGCGCCCCGCCAACGCCCCGCCACCGCACCACCCGCCGACCGCGCACCCACCAGGAGAACCGCGAAGCCGCACCACCCGCCGACCGCGCGCCCGCCAGGAGAACCGCGAGGCCGGGCCCGAAACGCCGGAAGGCCGCCACCCCTTGGGTGACGGCCTTCCGAACTACTGTGGAGCTATGGGGAATTGAACCCCAGACCTCTTGCATGCCATGCAAGCGCTCTACCAACTGAGCTATAGCCCCGCGACACGGGCGACCCTGGCTGACCACGACCGCCGATGCGGAGTGGAGCTATGGGGAATTGAACCCCAGACCTCTTGCATGCCATGCAAGCGCTCTACCAACTGAGCTATAGCCCCGCACTCACCGGATCTCCCGCTTCCCTTCCGGGCCGCGTTCCTTCCCTGCGAACGAGGAAGACTCTAGCTGGTCAGGGCCGGAACTGCGAAATCCGCTCCCTCCGGACCCCCGCCGAGGGCCCCGTGAGGGCCCCCGGCACCCGGTGCCGCCCGAGCCGGTACGGCTCGGCTCAGGTGTCGTCGCCGATGACCGGCTGCGGGAGGGTGCCCGCGTTGTGCTCCAGCAGGCGCCAGCCGCGCGTGCCCTGGCCGAGCACCGACCAGCAGCAGTTGGACAGTCCGCCGAAGCGCTCCCACTGGTCCGGCTCCATGTCGAGCAGCCGCCCGAGCATGGTGCGGATCGTCCCGCCGTGGCTGACCACCACCAGCGTGCCGTCCTCGGGGAGCTTGCCGACGGCGTCCAGGACCACCGGCACCGAGCGGTCGGCGACCTCGGTGGCCAGCTCGCCGTCACCGCCCCGCCGCACCGGCTCACCGGCCGCCCAGGCCTCGTACTCCTCCGGGAAGCGCTCGCGGATCTCGGCGTTGGTCAGGCCCTGCCAGGAGCCCGCGAAGGTCTCCCGCAGGCCCTCGTGGTGCTGCACGTCGAGCCCGGTGACCTCGGCCAGCTCCGCGGCGGTGCGCCGGGCCCGCTGGAGGTCCGAGGAGATCAGCAGGTCGGGACGGAGCCCGGAGAGCAGCCGGGCCGCCCGCTGGGCCTGCTGGACGCCCTGGCCGGTCAGCTCGATGTCCGTGGTGCCCTGGAAGCGCGATTCGAGGTTCCAGGAGGTCTGGCCGTGCCGCCAGAAGACGATGCGCGGGCCGCGCGGGCCCCGGCTCAGTGCAGGTCCTCGGGCTTGCCGAAGTCGTCGGCGGGGGCGACGACGTTGCCGGCCTCGTCGGTGAACGCGTCCGGACGGTTGCGCGAGGCCAGGGCGTCCTCGGGCAGCGGGAGCTCGGGGCAGTCCTTCCAGAGCCGGTCCAGCGAGTAGAAGGAGCGCTCCTCGGCGTGCTGGACGTGCACGACGATGTCCAGGTAGTCGAGCAGGATCCAGCGGCCGTCGCGCTCGCCCTCGCGGCGCACCGGCTTGATGTCCAGCTGCTCGCGCAGCTGGTCCTCGATCTCCTCGGCGATCGAGCGGACCTGGCGGTCGTTGTTCGCGGAGGCGATCAGGAAGGCGTCGGTGATCGACAGCACCTCGCTGACGTCGAAGGCGATGATGTTGTGCGCGAGCTTGTCGGCCGCCGCCTGCGCGGCGACGGTGATGAGCTGCTGGCTGTGGTCGGTAACGGTCACGGTGTTCTTCCGGCTCGGCGGCTTGGGGGGCGCCCCGGCGCTCGGCCGGGGTCGCCTTCCAGGATCTCACGCCGCCCGGGCGGGCCCGGAACCGTTTTTCCAGGCCCCCGAGACGCCGGCCCCCAGGCCAATACCGGGCCACCGCCCCCGCCCCCACCAGGCCCGGACCCCCGCCGGGCCCGGGCCACCGCCCTACTGGGCCTTCGGCGGCTGGTAGTCCTTGCCGAGCACCACCAGCAGGTCCGCGTTCTGGGTGTCGCCGGTCACCTTCTTCACCACCGTGTCCGGCAGCCCGAGGCTGGTCGCCAGCGACTTCGCCGCGCCCTGCCGGGCGTCGTCGGTGTAGCGGATCTCACTGGTGGCCTGCGGGGCGCCCTTGGCCCCGCCCGGGATGAAGGTCAGACCGGAGTTGACGATCTGGACCTGTACGGCGGCCGCCGCCGCGTCGTTGCCGCTGGAGTCCTGGACCGCGACCCGGACCGGGGCGTCGCCGGCGGCCGCGGACTTCACGGTGCCGCCCAGCACGTCCTTAACCTGCTTGCCCGCGGTCGCCTCGTCCAGGCTGCCGTCCGGCTTGACGGTCAGCGCGGTGGTGCCGAAGTGGCCGTCCTTCGCCTGCTGGGAGAGCTGGACGAGCACCCCGGCGAGGGCGTCCTCGGGCAGCGAGGGGTCGAGCACCGCGTTCATCCGGTGCACGTCGTCCTTGGCGTCCTTGAACTCGGTCGGCATGGCGCGCACCAGCGCGTCCATGACCTGCCCGAACCGGGCCAGCTGGGCGTCCCGGTTCTCGCCGGGGTTCTGCAGGGTGGCGTAGGCGACCGCGGCCTTCCCGCTGAGCATGGTGTTCTTGCCCGCCGCGGACAGCGGCTTGCCGTCCGGCTTGCCGCCCTCGTGGGTCTCGGCGTTGGTGTCCACCCGGACGCCGCCGAGCTGGGAGACCAGCAGTTCCAGGTACGGGGTGTCCAGCCGCCAGGTGCCGGCCACCGGGGCGCCGAGCACGGTGGACAGGCCGTCGCGGGTCGCCGAGGCGCCGATGCCGTCCATGGACTGGCCGACCGTGGTGACCGGTGGGTCCCCCGGGCCGGGCAGCCGCAGGGTGTCGGGCAGCAGCAGCACCGTGCCCTTCTTCCCGGAGGCGTCGTTGACCAGCAGCGCGCTGGACACCTTGCCCTGGAGGTCGCGCAGGTGGACGACGTTGACCTGGCGCCCGCCGGCGGCGGCGGCCGCGGTCGGCTTGCCGCCGGTGAGGAAGAGGTACCCGCCGACGCCGGCGGCGGCCAGCGCCACCACCGCACCGAGGCCGATCAGCCGGTTGCGCAGCTTGCGGCGGCGCTCGGCGCGCACCTCGCTGCGGGACTCGGCGAACTTCAGCCAGTCGATGACGTCCTCGGTCTCCTCCGCCTCCTCGTCGACGAAGGTGAACTCCCCCGTGGTGTAGCTGTCGTCGGGCGCCTTGCCGCCGCCCTTCCCGCCCTTCCCGGCCTTCCCCGCCTTCCCGGCCCGCGCCCCGGCGACCTGCTCGGACGGCGGCTCGGCCTTGGCCGGCACCGGCTCGGCGGCCGGCCGGGGCACCCGCGGACGCGCCGGTGCGACCGCCGCGGCCGCGGCCGGCTCGGCCTGCACCGGTTCCTGCGCCTGCGACGGCGCCTGCGGTTCGGTCACGACCGGGGCGGCCGCCTGGTACGGCTGCTCCTGGTACCCCTGGTAGCCCTGCTGCTGGTAGACGTACGTGCCCTGCCCGTACACCGGCTGCCCGTACTGGTCGTACTGCTGGTCGTACTGCTGCTGCTCGTACGGCTGTTGCTGCGGGAACTGCCCGCCCTGCTGGTACCCGTCGTACCCCTGGTAGCCCTGCTGCTGGTAGACGTACGCGCCCTGCCCGTACACCGGCTGCCCGTACTGGTCGTACTGCTGCTCGTACTGCTGCTGCTCGTACGACTGCGCCTGCGGCTGCTGTTGCGGCTGCTGCGGTTCCTGCGGCTGCTGGTAGCCCTGGTACGGCTGCTGGTACTGCCCGGTGGACCAGTCCTCCGGCCGCCGGCCGTCGCTGCGATCAGTCATGCACCGCTCCCGGATCAGTCCCCGCGCGGCGCGTACAGCGCCCGCTTGTCGATGTAGCGGACCACGCCGTCCGGGACGAGGTACCAGACCGGTTCGCCCTTGGCGACCCGGTTGCGGCAGTCCGTGGAGGAGATGGCCAGCGCCGGGACCTCCACCAGGGAGACCCCGCCCACCGGAAGCCCGGCGTCCGACAGAGTGTGCCCCGGGCGGGTGCATCCGATGAAGTGGGCCAGCGAGAAGAGCTCGTCGGAGTCGCGCCAGGACAGGATCTGGGCGAGCGCGTCGGCGCCGGTGATGAAGAAGAGGTCGGCGTCCGGGTGCAGGGCGTGCAGGTCGCGCAGGGTGTCGACGGTGTACGTCGGGCCCTCGCGGTCGATGTCGATCCGGCTGACCGAGAACTGCGGGTTCTCGGCGGTGGCGATGACCGTCATCAGGTAGCGGTCCTCGGCCGGGGTGACGTGCCGGTCGCTCTTCTGCCACGGCTGCCCGGTCGGCACGAAGATCACTTCGTCCAGGTGGAACGCGCTCGCGACCTCACTGGCGGCGACGAGGTGGCCGTGGTGGATCGGGTCGAAGGTGCCGCCCATCACGCCGAGGCGCTTCTTCACCGGTTCCGGTCCGCCGGGATTCCCGGCCTGCTCTCCCATGCCGCCACACCTTACGCGACACGCGTTACGGTGCGGGAACGGCCGGGTGGGGGTTCTCCGCAGACGCGTGAGGGAGCGTCCGGCCGGTGGCCGGACGCTCCCCGAGCGGCCCCAGGCCCCGGCTCAGCGGTCCCGGTTGAAGCGGGTGGTGATGAAGAGCAGGACCAGCAGGATGACCAGTGCGGCGCCACCGGTCAGGGCCGGGTTCAGACTGTCGTGGTTGCCCCCCTCGCCCTCGGCGAGCAGGTTCAGAACGGGGAGTGCGGCAGCAGTGCTCATGGTCGGCGGGACCTTCTCGGCTCGGTGAACGGACCTGGGGGTTGTTCCGGGCCGGGTGAGGGCCCACCCGTCATCGTACGGGGGGTTACACGGCAACCGCTCGGCGGCCCACCGCCGCTGACCGGGCGTGAGCGCGGGCCGAGGGACCGACCGGCGAACGGGCCCGGGCCCCGGCGAACGGACCGGAACGGCCCCGGCGAACGGACCGGGGACGGCCCCCGGGAACGGACCTGGGACGGCCCCGGGGAACGACCGGCCCTAGTTGTTCTTGAAGGCGCGGGCCATGATCCAGATCAGCAGGCCGATGCCCACGAAGGACGCGACCACGATGATCCGCAGGAACAGGCCGGGGCCGGACTCGTCGGAGATGGGCGCGGCCAGGCTGACAAGCGTGTCGGTGGACATCTGCGGGGGCTCCTCGTACTGCTCGGTACCGCGGCCGGGTCCGGTCTCGGTCGTCCAGGCCTCAGGGTAAACCGGCCTCACACCGGCGGAGCCCCCCGGCCCCGCAGACGCGCGCCGCAGACGCGCGCCACCGGCCCCGCAGGCGCCCCGGCGGCCCGCCGAGCCGCCCACGGCCCCGGCGCCCACCGCGCGGACCGCGCGTACGCTGACCCCGGGGACGAGTACGCAACCGCGCACGTTGCACAGACAGTCGTTGCAGGCGAAGACCAGCGGGGGGCGGGCCAGCGGGCCGCGGCCGCCGTCGACCAGGAGGTACTCACACCATGACCGACACGACCTCGAAGACGCCGAGCCGCCGCCGCGAGCGCTTCCCCGGGATCTCCACCCGGGCCTGGGAGCACCCGGCGGACCGCTCGGCGCTGGTCGCGCTGCGCAGGCTGACCGGCTTCGACGACATCCTGAAGAAGCTCGCCGGACTGGTCTCCGAGCGGGCGATCCGGCTGATGTTCCTGGCCACCGCGGTGAAGACCTCCGAGCGCCAGTTCCCGGAGCTGCACGACATGGTGCGCGACGCCGCCTACGTGCTCGACCTGGAGCAGGTCCCCGACCTGTACGTCTCCCAGGACCCGACGGTCAACGCGTACTGCATCGGCATCGACACCCCGGTCATCGTGATCACCAGCGGCCTGGTCGAGCTGCTGGACGAGGAGGAGCTGCGCTCCGTCATCGGCCACGAGGTCGGCCACGCGATGTCCGGCCACGCCGTCTACCGGACGATGCTGATGATCCTCACCAACATCGCCACCCGGATCGCGTGGGTGCCGCTCGGCAACCTGGCGATCACCGCGATCATCACCGCGCTCAAGGAGTGGTTCCGCAAGGCGGAGCTGTCCAGCGACCGGGCCGGCCTGCTCGCCGGGCAGGACCTCCAGGCGTCCATGCGGGCCCTGATGAAGCTGGCCGGCGGCCACAACCTGGCCGAGATGAACGTCGACGCCTTCCTGGAGCAGGCCGAGGAGTACGAGAAGGCCGGCGACCTGCGCGACGGCGTGCTCAAGGTGCTCCAGCTGCTGCCGCAGACCCACCCCTTCGCGGTGGTCCGGGTCGCCCAGCTGAAGAAGTGGGCGGAGAGCGACGACTACCGCTCGATCATGGCAGGCGCCTACCCGCGCCGCTCGGACGACCCGGACACCTCGGTCACCGAGCAGTGGAAGGCCGCCGCCGAGCACTACACGACCTCGGTCAAGGAGAGCAAGGACCCGCTGATGGGCCTGCTGCGGGACGTGGCCGGCGGCGCCGCGACGGTCGGCGGCAAGCTCCGCGACACCTTCACCGGAGGCGGCGGCAGCAGCAGCAACGGCAACGGCAGCCGCGGCGGCTCCGCGGACCGCGACGGCAGCTGACCCACCGCGACCGACCACCACCGCGAGCCGCGACGGCGGCCGGCGTCCCGCCCGGGGCACCGGCCGCCGTCGCGTTCCACGGCCCGGGCGCCTCAGCCGCCCGCCAGCACCTCGCACACCTGCCAGCCCGGCCGGGCGTGGTTGCCGGGGTCGACCGGCGCCGGCGGCGTGACCGCCGTGCCCTGCGCGGTGGCCAGCACCGGCTGCAGGAAGCCCGCCATCGAGGCGCCGCAGGGCTCCGGCCCGGCCTGCACCACCGAGTCCACCAGCCGCAGCTGCCCCGAGGCCGGGTCCACCCGGTCGAACTCGAAGGTCAGCTGCCGCCGCACGGTCTCCAGGGTGACCGGCGCCCCGGCCGGGGCGCCGGCCGGCTTGAGCGCGTAGACGAAGGTGTGGTCGGTGGTGATCTGCAGCGTCCCGCTGTCCGCCTCGTCGATCCGCATCGCGCCGACCACCTTCACGGTGTTCGAGGCCAGCGCGACCTGTGCCGGGTCGAAGCGGACCATCCAGCCGGTCACCGCGTGGTGGCGGTCGTCCACCGGCTGCGCCACGCTCGCGTCGAACTCCGCCTGCTCACCGGGCGTGACGAAGACCCGTACGTCGGCGGTGGCGCCCTGGACCAGCGTCGCCGGGGAGAGCGAGGAGGCGACCAGGTAGCGCTGGACGGTGTCGAGCGCCTTGGCCACCTCGACCCGGCCGAAGTTCCCGGTGGCGGCGCCGGTCGGGGTGTTCAGCCCGATCGTGCCGTCCCCGTACCCGAGCGGCAGCGCGGCGAACGGGTCCGCCGGGTCGGCGACCGGGTGGACGGCCGACGCCGGGCTCAACGCGACCAGGCTGACGGTCAGTTGGCTGCCCTCGGGCCGCACCGCGGTGCCCTTCGGCGAGCTCACCCCGAAGTACACCGCGGCCCCGAAGGCGAGCAGGATGAGCAGCAGCAGGATGAGTGCCTGGCGCGGGACGGTGCCCAGCGGGCCGAACCGCACCCGCGACCGGGTGGCCTTGCCGAAGGAGCCCGCCAGCCGCTCCCGGGCGGAGAGTTCCTGGATGCGGGCAGCCCGCACGAACGATTCGTCGAACACGACGGACCGGAATTCGTCCTCGTTGCCGGAACCGCCCTCGGGCGTCCCCTCAGGAGGCTCTCGCGGGTCACCCACACCACCAGGGTAGGCGGACACCAGCGCCGCCACGAGGGTCCGGGCGCACATTCCCGGGAACGCTCCGTGACCACCGCCCCGGGGCGTGCGCCCCCGGGCGCTCGGACTAGCCCGCAGGCGCCGTGACCACCAGCGGGGGCTCCGCCGGGGCCTGCCCGGGGGCCACCCCGGTGCTGCTGCTGCCGGACTGGGGGCGCCGGGGCGTGCCCGCGGGGCCGCCCACCCCCTGGTAGATCGCCGCGACGGCGACCGCCACCAGGCTCACCCCCATGATCACGGCGAGCACCCAGGCCACCGGCCGGTGCCACCGCTGCTGGGCCACGTACCGCCCGGGGACGCGCACCGGGTCGTCACCGCGCCGCCACCGCCGGACCCGGCGGTCGGCCGCCCGGCCCGGCCCCGACCAGGGGTCGGGGTAGAGGTGGTCCGCGTCGAGTCCGCTCGGGTACGGGCGCAGCTCCAGCGGCAGCCCGTCCCCGGCCGGAACGTCACGGCCCCAGCCCGGCCCCGCGGCGTCCGGCTCGAACCGGGCCTCGGCGGCGGCGAGTTGCCGCTCCTTGGCGGTCGGCTCGTGCACGGCGGCGGACCGGACGAAGGCCTCGTCGAAGACCACGGTGGCGAACTCGTCGTCCGCACCACCGTGGTCGGAGCCGTCGGGGTACGGGAAGCCCCCCACATCCTCAGCCACGGATTCAGCGTATTACCGGCCGGACGATTTGTCTGTGGCTCCCGGCAGTTGGTCCGTCGCACGTGTGACGGACGCCCCGCGCGCGCCGCTCGGCGGCCGTCCGCGCCCCCGCCCGCGGCCTGCGGCCTGCGCGCCTACTCGGCCCCGCCGCCCACGGTCTGCGCGGCCTCGCCCCGCACGTGCCCGTCACCAGTGACGATGTACTTGGTGCTGGTCAGCTCGGGCAGGCCCATCGGGCCGCGGGCGTGCAGCTTCTGGGTGGAGATGCCGATCTCCGCGCCGAAGCCGAACTCGCCGCCGTCGGTGAAGCGGGTGGAGGCGTTGACGGCCACCGTGGTGGAGTCCACCAACCGGGTGAAGCGGCGGGCGGCGGCCTGCGAGGTGGTGACGATCGCCTCGGTGTGGCCGGAGGACCAGCGGCGGATGTGCTCGACGGCGGCGTCCAGCGAGGGCACCACGGCGGCGGCCAGGTCCAGCGAGAGGTACTCGGTGCCCCAGTCCTCGTCGGTGGCCGGCACCACGGTGGCCGGTCCGCCCTCGGCGGCCTTCAGCACCGCCTCGTCGCCGTGCACGGTGACCCCGGCCCCGGCGAGCGCCGCCAGCGCGAGCGGCAGGAAGGCGTCCGCGACGTCCTGGTGGACCAGCAGCGTCTCGGCGGAGTTGCAGACGCTGACCCGCTGCGCCTTGGAGTTCAGCAGGATGCCGACGGCCATCGCCAGGTCGGTCTCGGCGTCCACGTAGACGTGGCAGTTGCCGGTGCCGGTCTCGATCACCGGGACGGTGGAGCCCTCGACCACGGTGCGGATCAGCGAGGCGCCGCCGCGCGGGATCAGCACGTCCACGTAGCCGCGGGCGCGCATCAGCTCCCGCACCGACTCCCGGCTCTCCCCCGGCACCAGCTGGACCGCGTCGGCGGGCAGCCCGGCCGCGGCGACGGCGTCGCGCACCACGGCGACCAGCGCGCTGTTGGAGCGGTAGGCCGAGGCGGAGCCGCGCAGCAGCACCGCGTTGCCGGACTTGAGGCAGAGCGCGGCGGCGTCCGCGGTGACGTTCGGGCGGGCCTCGTAGATGATGCCGACCACGCCGAGCGGCACCCGGACCTGCCGCACGTCCAGGCCGTTGGGCAGGGTGTAGCCGCGCACCACCTCGCCGACCGGGTCGGGCAGGCCGGCCACGTCGCGCACGTCGGAGGCGATCGCGGCGATCCGCTCGTCGGTCAGGGTCAGCCGGTCGATCACCGACTCGGCCGTGCCGGCCGCCCGGGCCCGCTCCACGTCCTCGGCATTGGCCGCGACGATCTCCGCGCTGCGGGCCACCAGCGCGTCCGCGACCGCCAGCAGCGCGGCGTCCTTCGCGCCGCGCGGCAGCGGGGCGAGCGCGGCGGCGGCCTCCCGGGCTCGGCGCGCTACGGCGAGGACGGGGCTGTCGGCGGTGGCGAGATCGCTGGTCATGCCGCCAAGGGTAGCGACTGCGCCCGCCCCGCCCGGGCGGCATTTCGCCCGGTGAGACAGCTCGGTACGGCGTTCGGTCCGGCGTTCGGTCCGGCGTTCGGTCCGGGCGCTCAGTACGGGTGCACGCCGCCCAGGTGCGGCGGCGGCTCGCCGAAGCCCTCCGCCACCCGCTTGTGGTACGTCGCCCGGTCGACCACCTCCAGCCCGACGATCTCCCAGGGCGGCAGGTTCGAGGTGACCTTGTGCTCGCCCCACAGCCGCAGCGCGATGGCCGCCGCGTCGTGCAGGTCCCGGGCCTGCTCCCAGTAGCGGATCTCGGCATGGTCGGCCGCGTAGCGGGCGGTCAGGAAGAACGAGTGGTCGTGCGCCAGCTGCTCCAGCGAGGCGCGCAACGCGGACAGCGGGGTGACCTGCCCGGCCACGCTCAGCACCACGTGCCACAGCCGCGCCTGCTCGGGCACGGTGGGCGGCTGGGCCGCCCGGTCGAGTTCGGGCCGCATCCCGCGCATCCCGCCGGGCCGCTGCGTCGGCGGACCGGCCGGCTCGGCGGGGCCGTCCCCGCGTCCGCCGTCGATGCTGGTCAGCCGCCGGCCCGCGGTCCCTGCGGTCAGCGCTGCCTCGCGCCTGCGTTCCACCGGCGGCCTCCTGTTCGGCGATGTCGTGTCGTCCCCACCGGCCCCGTCGGCCCTCGGCCGACCGGTACGGCTGCGCCCCTCCTCGCCCGCGGCCGGGCCGCTCCCGGTACGGAGCGGCCCGCCGTCCGCGCGGCGCCGATCGGCCGGGCGGCCGGTGCCGGGGCAGGCCCCGGCACGGTCGACCGGGCCGGTCAGCCGCGCAGAACGACCAGGTCGTCGCGGTGGACGACCTCGCGCTCGTACGCGGCGCCGAACTCCTGGGCCAGGTCGCGGGTGGACCGGCCGAGCAGGCGGGGCAACTCCCTCGCATCAAAGTTGACCAGTCCGCGAGCCACGATGTGGCCGTTTTCGGCAAGAAGGTCCACCGGATCACCCGCGGCGAACTCCCCGTCGACCTTGGTGACCCCGGCGGGCAGCAGCGAGGCGCCGCCGGAGACGACCGCCCGGACGGCGCCCTCGTCCAGGTGCAGCGCCCCGCGCGGGCTGCTCGCGTGGGCCAGCCAGAGCATCCGGTCGGAGGTGCGGCTGCCGGTGCGCAGGAAGAGCGTGCCGGTGGGCCGGCCGGCCAGCGCGTCGGCGGCCTGGCTGGCGGCGGTGAGCACGACCGGGATGCCGGCGCCGGTGGCGATCCGGGCCGCCTCGACCTTGGTGACCATGCCGCCGGTGCCGACGCCGGCCTTGCCGGCGCTGCCGATCTCGATGCCGTCGAGGTCCTGCGGGCCGCGCACCTCGGCGATCCGGCTGGTGCCGGGGCGGGACGGGTCGCCGTCGTACAGGCCGTCCACGTCGGAGAGCAGTACGAGCAGGTCGGCGCGGACCAGGTGGGCGACCAGGGCGGCCAGCCGGTCGTTGTCGCCGAACTTGATTTCGGCGGTGGCGACGGTGTCGTTCTCGTTGACGATCGGCATCGCGCCCATCGCCAGCAGCTGGTCCAGGGTGCGGTACGCGTTGCGGTAGTGGGCGCGCCGGCTGGCGTCCTCGGCGGTGAGCAGCACCTGGCCGACCCGGATGCCGTACCGGGCGAAGGAGGCGGTGTAGCGGGCGACCAGCAGGCCCTGGCCGACGCTGGCGGCGGCCTGCTGGCGGGCCAGGTCCTTGGGCCGGCGGTCCAGGCCGAGCGGGGCGAGCCCGGCGGCGATCGCACCGGAGGAGACGAGCACCACCTCCGGGGCCTCGGGGCGGCCGCGCAGCTTGGCGAGCGCGTCCACCAGGGCGTCGACGCGGTCGGCGTCCAGGCCGCCGGTCGCCGTGGTCAGGGACGAGGAGCCGACCTTGACGACGATCCGCCGTGCGGTCAGCACCTCCTCCCGCAGAGGGTCCTCGCTCATCTCGCTGTACGCCCTTCCGGTGTGGTGCGGGTACGGCGGGGCCCGGGCCCGGCCGTCACCCCCGAAATCTACGCGATCCCCGCAGGTCACCGGCGGGGTGTTTCACCGGATGGACCGGATCCGGTACGGGCCGCCACGGGCCGCCCGCCAAGCCGGATGGCTGGTATGGTCCCTGACCGCAAGCCAGATCGGGGGACGGCTTCTTGCCCGCTGTACCCATGTCGTCATCGACCCTTCCTGTCACGACGGGCGGCGCCGCACTGGGCAAAGGCCGGCAACGGTCGCGGCCGTGCGCCCAGGAGAAATGCGCACCATGCGTTCGTACACCACCAAGCTGACCGTCGCCGCGCTCGCGGCGGCCACCGCCCTCTCGCTCGCGGCCTGCGGGCCGGACAACCCGGACACCCCGGCCGGTACCGGCGGCGCCACCGGCGCGGCCCCGGCCCAGACCGGCGCGACCCAGACCGGCGCGACCCCGGGTGCCACCGCCGGGGGCGCGGCCGGCGGTTCGGCCGCGGCCCCCTCGGGCGCGGCCCCCTCCGGTGCGGCGGGCGGGGCCGGCACGGCCGGCGCGGCGGGCGGCGGGGCCGGCGCCGGAGCCGTCCCGGCGGCCGCCACCAGCGTGAAGGTCGGCCAGAGCGCCACCGTGGACTTCGCCGACAAGACCTCCAAGGTCGCCACCAAGCTGGAGATCACCGTCACCGGCGTCGAGGCCGGTTCGGCGCAGGACTTCACCGCCGCCAAGATCAGCATCGTCGGCCTGGAAGGCCGCACCCCGATGTACGTCAGCTACACCATCAAGAACCTCGGGGACGCCAGCCTCTCCTTCACCGCCCCGGACTCGAAGCTCGTGCTCTTCGACACCACGGGCAAGAAGGGCGTCAACGTCCTGACCGCCGCGACCCCGCTGCCCAAGTGCACCGGCGCGAAGTTCCAGGGCGTGGCCAAGGGCGCCGAGGTCAAGGGCTGCACCATCATCTCCACCCCCGGCAACACCCCGGCCGCCGTCGGCTACACCGACCTGGCCGACCCGCTGAAGCTCCAGGCCTCCTGGACCAAGTGACGCCCCGTCACCGCCGGACACGCGGACGGCCCCTGCCGCCTCGACAGGTGGCAGGGGCCGTCCGGACCGGACCGGTCAGCGGTCCTCAGTCCTCAATCCTCAGTCCTCGTCATCGTCGCCCTCGATGGCGGCCTGGCGGCCGCTGGAGAGCGCCTCGAAGGCGAGGAACTCGGACTCGGCCGCGTCCCGGCCCTTCTGCTTCTCGCGACGGCGGTCGACCGCCGGGCGCGGGGTCTCGAAGCGGTGGTCCTCACCACGGCGGCCGAGCATCTCGGCACCGGCGGCCATGGTCGGCTCCCAGTCGAAGACGACGGCGTTCTCCTCGGGGCCGATGATGACGGTGTCGCCCTCGTGCGCCCCGATCTTCCACAGCTCCTGCTCGATCCCGAGGCGGGCCAGCCGGTCGGCGAGGTAGCCGACGGCCTCGTCGTTGCTGAAGTCGGTCTGGCGGACCCAGCGCTCCGGCTTGACGCCGCGGATGCGGTACGCGCCGTCCTCCTCGGTGATGGTGAAGCCGGCGTCGTCGACGGCCTTGGGCCGCAGCACGATCCGGGTCGACTCCTCGGCCGGCTTGGCGGCGCGCGCCTCTGCGACGATCCCGGCCACGGCGAAGCTCAGCTCGCGCAGGCCCTTGCGGGAGGCGGCGGAGACCTCGAACACCCGGTAGCCGCGCTCCTCCAGGGAGGCGCGGGTCAGGTCGGCGATGTCCTGGCCGTCCGGGACGTCCACCTTGTTGAGCGCGACCAGGCGCGGACGGTCTTCCAGACCGCCGTACTCGGCGAGCTCGGCCTCGATGGTCTCCAGGTCGGTCAGCGGGTCGCGGCCGGGCTCCAGGGTGGCGCAGTCCAGCACGTGCACCAGCACCGAACAGCGCTCGACGTGGCGCAGGAACTCCAGGCCCAGGCCGCGGCCCTGGCTGGCGCCCGGGATCAGGCCGGGCACGTCGGCGATGGTGTAGACGGTGTCGCCCGCGGTGACCACGCCCAGGTTGGGGATCAGGGTGGTGAACGGGTAGTCCGCGATCTTCGGCTTGGCGGCCGAGAGCACCGAGATCAGCGAGGACTTGCCGGCGCTCGGGTAGCCGACCAGGGCCACGTCGGCGACGGACTTGAGCTCCATGACGATGTCACGGGCCTCGCCGGGCTCGCCGAGCAGCGCGAAGCCGGGCGCCTTGCGGCGGGCCGAGGCCAGCGCGGCGTTGCCGAGGCCGCCGCGGCCGCCCTGGGCCGCGACGAAGCTGGTGCCGTGGCCGACCAGGTCGGCCAGCACGTTGCCCTTGCGGTCCAGCACCACGGTGCCGTCCGGCACCAGCAGGACGAGGTCCTCGCCGTCCGCGCCGGTGCGGTGGCCGCCCGCGCCGGGCTTGCCGTTGGTGGCCTTGCGCTTGGGCGAGTGGTGGTACTCCAGCAGGGTGGTGACCTGCGAGTCCACGGTGAGGATGACGCTGCCGCCCTCCCCGCCGTTGCCGCCGTCCGGGCCGCCGAGCGGCTTGAACTTCTCGCGGTGCACGGAGGCGCAGCCGTGGCCCCCGTTACCCGCGGCGACGTGAAGTTCGACGCGGTCCACGAAGGTGGTCATGGGTGTGCCTCCAGTGCGCGAGAGTCTGCTTGCTACCTGCGTAAAGCGTGAAGGGTGGACCGGAGAATTCCGGCCCACCCTTCACTGTGAGTCTTGTCCCGACCCGGTGGGTCTTCTCAGACTCGGGAGTCCGCGGGGACTCAGGCCTCGACGGCCACGATGTTGACGACCTTGCGGCCACGACGGGTGCCGAACTGCACCGCACCGGCGGTCAGCGCGAACAGGGTGTCGTCGCCACCGCGGCCGACACCGGCACCCGGGTGGAAGTGGGTGCCGCGCTGGCGGACGAGGATCTCGCCGGCGGAGACGACCTGGCCACCGAAGCGCTTCACGCCGAGGCGCTGGGCGTTCGAGTCACGGCCGTTACGAGTAGAGCTTGCGCCCTTCTTGTGTGCCATTTTTCGCTATCCCCTTACTTGCTGACCGAGTCGATGCTGGTGATGCGCACCGCGGTGTGCTGCTGACGGTGACCCTGACGGCGGCGGTAGCCGGTCTTGTTCTTGTAACGCAGGATGACGATCTTGTCACCCTTGGTCTGGTCGACCACCTCGGCGTGAGCCTTCACGCCGGCCAGGACCCACGGGTCGGAGGTGACAGCGTCACCGTCGACGACGAGGATGGTCGAGAGCTCGACCGAGTCACCCGGCTTGGCCTCGATACGGTCGATCTCCAGCACGTCGCCGACGGCGACCTTGTGCTGGCGGCCGCCTGCGCGAACGATCGCGTACATGCGGTACCTGCTTTCCTTGCTCGGTCGGAACCCCCGACGCCAGCCACCTGGGTACGGACACAGGAGCCTCTCCCCGGCCCTCCGCGCGAACGCGGTGACCTCGGGAAGGTGATGTGCTCGGGAGCAATGGCGTAGACACGCCGATGGTCAAGAATACGGACCGGCCGCCCGGGGGGCAAACCGGCCCGTACGGCCCGGGGCGGGATCACTCCCGCCCCGGGGCGTGGGCACTACTCGGACGCCGTATCACCCTCGGCGGCCGCGGCCTTCTTGGCCGCCGCGCTCGTCCGCTTGGTGGCGGTCTTGCGGGCGGTGGTCTTCTTGGCCGCCGTGGTGGTCTTCTTGGCGGCGGTCTTCTTCGCGGCGGTCTTGCGGGCGGCCCGCTTCTTCGGCGCCGGCGCCTCCTCGGCCGCAGCCTCGGCGGCGGCCTCGACGGCCTCGACGGTCTCCGGTGCCTCGACGGCCTCCGGAGCCTCGGCGACGACCGCGGCCTCCGCGGCCACGACCGGCTCACCCGTCGCCTCGGCGACGGCCTCGGCCGCGGCTTCCACGACCGCCGGGGCGGCGGCCTCCAGGGCCGCCTCCAGCGCCGCCTCGGCCTTGGCCTGGAGCACCACGATCTCGGCGGTGCCCGGGGAGCCCGCCGGAGCGGTCGCCTTGCGCACCGCGCGGCGGCGCGGACGGCCCGCCGGAGCGGCGGCCGGGGCCTCCGCCACGGGAGCCTCGACGACCGGGGCCGGGACGGCGGGAGCCGCCTCGGCCGGGGCCTCGACGCCCGGGACCTCCAGGGCCAGCTGGCCCTCGATCTCCTCGCGCACCGGCTCGGCCGACTCGGCGAAGGCCTCCACCGCGACCGGCTCGGCCACCGCGGCCACCGCGGCCTCGACGGCCTGCGGCTCCTCGTGGCCCGCGCCGCCCTTGCCCCGGCGACGGCGCTTGCCGCTGCCCGCACCGGCCTCGCCCGCCACCACGGGGGCGTGGACGTGGGCGCTCGGCTGCTCCATGTGGACGATCACGCCGCGGCCGTTGCAGTGCACGCACGGCTCGGAGAAGGACTCCAGCAGACCCTGGCCGACCCGCTTGCGGGTCATCTGGACCAGGCCCAGCGAGGTGACCTCGGCCACCTGGTGCTTGGTCCGGTCCCGGCCCAGGCACTCCAGCAGGCGGCGCAGCACCAGGTCGCGGTTGGACTCCAGCACCATGTCGATGAAGTCGATCACGATGATGCCGCCGAGGTCGCGCAGCCGCAGCTGGCGCACGATCTCCTCGGCCGCCTCGATGTTGTTCCGGGTGACCGTCTCCTCCAGGTTGCCGCCCTGGCCGACGAACTTCCCGGTGTTGACGTCGATGACGACCATCGCCTCGGTGCGGTCGATCACCAGCGAACCGCCGCTGGGCAGCCAGACCTTGCGGTCCAGCGCCTTCATCAGCTGCTCGTCGATCCGGTAGGTGGCGAACACGTCCACCTCGGAGGTCCACCGCTGGAGCCGCTCGGCGAGGTCCGGGGCCACGTTGGAGACGTACTCGTGGATGGTCTTCCACGCCTCGTCGCCGGAGACGATGACCTTGGTGAAGTCCTCGTTGAAGATGTCGCGGACGACCCGGACGGTCATGTCCGGCTCGCCGTACAGCAGCGCCGGGGCGTTGCCGGTCGCGGCCTTCTTCTGGATGTCCTCCCACTGCTGCTGGAGGCGCTGGACGTCGCGGGTCAGCTCCTCCTCGGAGGCGCCCTCGGCGGCGGTGCGCACGATGACGCCCGCGTCGTCCGGGACGATCTTCTTGAGGATCTGCTTCAGCCGGGCGCGCTCGTTCTCCGGGAGCTTGCGCGAGATGCCGGTCATCGAGCCCTCGGGCACGTACACCAGGTAGCGGCCGGGCAGCGAGATCTGGCTGGTCAGGCGGGCGCCCTTGTGGCCGATCGGGTCCTTGGAGACCTGCACCAGCACGGACTGGCCGGACTTCAGCACCGACTCGATCCGGCGCGGGCCGCCGTGGCCCAGCGCGCCGAAGTTGACCTCGCCGGCGTACAGCACCGCGTTGCGGCCCTTGCCGATGTCGACGAAGGCGGCCTCCATCGACGGCAGCACGTTCTGGACCTTGCCCAGGTAGACGTTGCCGACGTACGAGGTGGCCTGCTCCTTGTTGACGTAGTGCTCGACCAGCACGCCGTCCTCGAGGACGCCGATCTGGGTCCGCTGGCCGCTCTGGCGCACCACCATGACGCGCTCGACCGACTCGCGGCGGGCCAGGAACTCGGCCTCGGTGATGATCGGCACCCGGCGGCGGCCCAGCTCGCGGCCCTCGCGGCGGCGCTGCTTCTTGGCCTCCAGACGGGTCGAGCCCTTGATGGACTGCACCTCGTCCGGGTCGAACGACGGCTCGGTGGAACGGCGGCGCGGCTCGCGCACCTTCACCACCGTACGGACGCCGTCCTCGGTGGTCTCGGCGGTCTCGACGGCGCCGGCCTCACCGCTGCGGCGGCGACGGCGACGGCGGCGGCGCGACGAGGACAGGCCGGCGGCCAGGTCGTCGTCCTCCTCGCCCTCCTCCTCGGCGACGGCCTCGGCCGACTCCTCGACGGACTGCTCGGTCTCGACGGCCTCGAACTCCTCGGCCTCACCGCGGCGACGGCGGCGACCGCCCCGGCGGCGACGGCGCGACGGACGGCCGTCCTCCCACTCGTCCTCGGTCTCCGGACCGGCGGCGGGGGCCTCGACGGCGGGCGCCTCGACGACCGGGACCTCGACGACGGGCGCCGCGACCGGCGCCTTCGCCGCGGCCTTGGCGGCCTTCGCGGCGGCCTTCACCGGAGCCTGGGCGCCCGACTTGCGACGGGTCGGCTCGACCCGGGTGCGGACCCGGCGGCGACGGCCGACACCGCTGTACTCGAACTCGTCGTCCTCCTCCTCGCGCCCGGCCTGCACCGGGGCCGCGGCCGGAGCCTCGGCCTTCGCCGGGGCGGCGGCGGGCTGCTGCGGAGCGGCCTGCGCCACCGGAGCGGACGGCGCGGCCGGTGCCGCCGGAGCGGACGGCGCGACGAAGGAGGCGGGCTCCTGGAACACCGGCGCCTGGAAGACGGCGGTGGCCGGGCGGACCGCACGGCGGCGCACCCGGTGGGGCGGCTCGGCCTCGGCGGCCGGGGCGGCAGCGGCGGGCCGGGCGGCCGGCGCGGCGGCGGGGGCCTCGACGGCCTCCTCCTCGGGCTCCTCCGCGACGGCGGGCTCCTCGGCCTGCGGCTCCTCGGCGGCGGGCTCCGCCACCGGGGCCTCGACGACCGGCGCGGCCTCGACCACGCGACGGCGGCGGGGGCGGCGGGCCGGAGCGGCCGGGGCCTCCTCGGCCACCGGCTCGGCGGCGGGGGCCTCCACGGCGGGGGTCTCGACGGCCGGCGCCTCGACGACGGGGGCCGCGGCCTCGGCCACGGGGGCACCGGCGGGCGCCTCGGCGCGCTTGCGGGTACGGCGGGCCCGGACGGGCTTCTCGGCGGCCGGCTCGGCCGTCGGCTCGGCGGTCTCCGCCTTCGCGGCCTTGGCGGCCCTGGTGGTCTTCGAGGCCTTCGCGGCCTTCACGGGGGCCTCGGCCACCGGGGCCTCGACGGCCTCCGGCGCGGTCACCACGATCGGGGTGGCCTCCGGCGCCCCGGCCGGGGCCTCGGCGCGCTTACGGGTACGGCGGGCCCGGACGGGCTTCTCGGCGGCCGGCTCGGCCGTCGGCTCCACGGCCGGAGCCGGGGCGGCCGCGGGGGCCTCGGCCGGCACGACCGTCTCGGCCGCGTCGGCGGCCGCACCCTGCGGGGTACCCGCCGGGCGGGACACCGCGCGGCGGCGACGGCGCGGCGGCGCGGCGGACGCGCCCTCACCACCGGTCGCGGCGGTTTCGTTCTGTTCCGTGGCCGCAGTCTGCTGCGGATCGGTGTTATCGAGCATGCGGGTGGATCTCCCGTCAGGCCCCCGGGCTCCGCATCCGGGCACGGCACGGCACCGCTGGGCGGCCGGCATCACGACGATGCCTGGACCGGACCCTTGGAACGGTGCCGCCGCGCGGACGCGAGGCCGCACAGGGGCTCGTAGTCTCGCTCGGCGCCCCGCACACGGCGGGGTGTCGAAAGTCTTCTGGTCTGACCAGTCTTCTGAGGTTTTCCCAAGCTGCGCCGTCCCCCAACCCCGGGTGGCTCCCGGACGGGGTCCCGGACCGGCCGACCTTCCTGGTCGGCAGGCCCCGGTTGGCAGGCCTGCGCTGCGACGACGCTCGCTCCCCTGGGGAGCCGCGGGAACCCTGGAGGACCGTCGGGCCCAGTGAGGCACTGGGCCCGGCCTCCCCCCGCTAGGCGGACGCGGTAGCGTGCGGCCCTGCTGCCGGCTCCGAGCCGACCGGGGCCGCTGCGCGGTCGAGCGCCAGCGGGTCGGTCACCGTGCCGGACTCCTCGTCGAGCGGCCCCTGCGCCAGCCTGGTCACCTCTGCGGGGACCGGCGGCGCCAGGTCGGCCGTCACACGGAGACCGGACAATACGTCGTCGGGTCGTACGGCTGGTGTGGCGTGTCGTACTACCAGGCGCAGTATCGCACAGGGACGGCCGGTCCGAACATCGCGGTCGGTTCCGGCCCCGGCGTCCGCACCGGCCTCGACCTGGGCCGGGACGGCTTCCAGCGCCGCCACCGCGCCCCGCGCGTCGAAGACCCGCAGGCCGTTCTTGGTGCGGCGCTCGACCTCGACCCGCTCGGCGGCGAGGAAGCGCGCGACCGCGTCGGCGGCCGCGTCGGGCTCGACACCGTCCAGCCGGAGCAGCCACTCGGAGGCCTCCAGGCGCTCCACGAAGTTCGGCGTCCGCACCTCGACCGCGTCGATCACGTCCAGGCCCGTCGGCAGCGACTCGTCCAGCTGCGCCCGCAGCTGCTCGGGGTCGCGGACAGCGGCCAGGCCGATCTCCAGGTACTCCGCCTCGCTCGCCACCCCGGTCGGGGCCGCGTTCGCGTAGGAGACCTTCGGGTGCGGGGTGAAGCCGGCCGAATAGGCCATCGGAACGGCGGACCGGCGCAGGGCGCGCTCGAAGGCGCGCTGGAAGTCGCGGTGGCTGGTGAAGCGGAGCCGGCCGCGCTTGGTGTAGCGGAGACGAATCCGCTGCACCGTCGGCGCGGGCGGCGGACCGTCGGGCGTACGGCGTGCCAGGGTCGCTCAGTCCTTAGTCAGTTGTCCCCGTCCGGCGTGGCGTCTTCCCGCCACTGTCCGGACTCTGTCACCTCAAAGGGTACGCGCCCCGCCACCCCCCTCGCTCCGCCCCTGGTCAGCCGCCGCTCCCCGGCACGCCGCGACCCCCGGCCGAATCGGTCCGGCCGGGGGTCGCGGGTGTGACGTGCGCTACTTGTTGACGACCGTCAGGGGGAGCATCTTCTTGCCGGTGGGGCCGATCTGGATCTGGGTGTCCATCTGCGGGCACACGCCGCAGTCGAAGCACGGGGTCCAGCGGCAGTCGTCGACCTCGACCTCCTCCAGGGCGTCCTGCCAGTCCTCCCAGAGCCAGTCCTTGTCGAGGCCGCTGTCCAGGTGGTCCCAGGGCAGCACCTCCTCGTAGGTGCGCTCGCGGGTGGTGTACCAGTCGACGTCGACGCCGGTGCCGGCCAGGCCCTTCTCGGCGCAGGCCATCCAGCGGTCGTAGGAGAAGTACTCGCGCCAGCCGTCGAAGCGGCCGCCGTCCTCGTAGACCTCGCGGATGATCGCGCCGACCCGGCGGTCGCCGCGGGAGAGCAGGCCCTCGACGATGCCCGGCTTGCCGTCGTGGTAGCGGTAGCCGATGTTCTTGCCGTACTTGCGGTCGCCGCGGATGGAGTCGCGCAGCTTGGCCAGGCGGGCGTCGGTGGCCTCGGCGGACAGCTGCGGGGCCCACTGGAACGGGGTGTGCGGCTTGGGCACGAACCCGCCGATGGAGACAGTGCAGCGGATGTCGTTCTGGCCGGTGACCTCGCGGCCCTTCTGGATGACGTTCTTCGCCATCTCGCCGATCTGGAGCACGTCCTCGTCGGTCTCGGTGGGCAGGCCGCACATGAAGTACAGCTTCACCTGGCGCCAGCCGTTGCCGTACGCGGTGGCGACGGTGCGGATCAGGTCCTCCTCCGACACCATCTTGTTGATGACCTTGCGCATGCGCTCGCTGCCGCCCTCGGGGGCGAAGGTGAGGCCCGAGCGGCGCCCGTTGCGGGACAGCTCGTTGGCGAGGTCGATGTTGAAGGCGTCGACGCGGGTGGACGGCAGCGACAGGCCGATCTTGTCCTCGGTGTAGCGGTCCGCCAGGCCCTTGGCGATGTCGCCGATCTCGGTGTGGTCGGCGCTGGACAGCGACAGCAGGCCGACCTCCTCGAAGCCGGTCGCCTTCAGCCCGCGCTCCACCATCTCGCCGATGCCGGTGATGCTTCGCTCCCGCACGGGGCGCGTGATCATGCCGGCCTGGCAGAAGCGGCAGCCGCGGGTGCAGCCGCGGAAGATCTCCACGGACATCCGCTCGTGCACCGTCTCGGCGAGCGGGACCAGCGGCTGCTTCGGGTACGGCCACTCGTCGAGGTCCATCACGGTGTGCTTGGACACCCGCCACGGCACGCCGGGGGCGTTCGGCACGACGCGGCCGATCCGGCCGTCGGCCAGGTACTCCACGTCGTAGAACTTGGGGACGTAGACCCCGCCGGTGCGGGCCAGGCGCAGCAGCAGCTCGTCCCGGCCGCCCGGGCGGCCCTCGGCCTTCCAGGCGCGGATGATCTCCGTGATGTCGAGGACGGCCTGCTCGCCGTCGCCGACCACGGCGCAGTCGATGAAGTCCGCGATCGGCTCCGGGTTGAAGGCCGCGTGGCCGCCGGCCAGGACGATCGGGTCGTCGATGGTGCGGTCCTTGGCCTCCAGCGGGATGCCGGCCAGGTCGAGCGCGGTCAGCATGTTCGTGTAGCCGAGCTCGGTGGAGAACGACAGGCCGAACACGTCGAAGGCCTTCACCGGGCGGTGGGCGTCCACGGTGAACTGCGGGACGTCGTGCTCGCGCATCAGCGCCTCGAGGTCCGGCCAGACGCTGTAGGTGCGCTCGGCGAGCACACCCTCACGCTCGTTCAGCACCTCGTAGAGGATCATGACGCCCTGGTTGGGCAGCCCGACCTCGTAGGCGTCGGGGTACATCAGCGCCCAGCGGACGTCGCAGGCGTCCCAGTCCTTGACGGTCGAGTTCAGCTCGCCGCCGACGTACTGGATCGGCTTCTGGACGTGCGGGAGGAGGGCCTCCAGGCGTGGGAAGACCGATTCGACAGTCATGTACTAGGAACCCTTACGACGTGATTCGGTGCCGCGAGTCGGCACGGGAGGGGTGACCCTCAAGGGTAGCCCAATCCGGGGAACGGGCCGTCTGCCCCGGTTCACGGGCCCTCCGCGCTCCGGCGCGACCCCGGACGGCCGGTCTCCGCCCGCACCCGCCGGTGGCCACCGGTGCCCACCGGTGGCCTCCCGCGCCCGCTGGTGCCCGCCCCGGCACGCGCGGTGGGCGCCCGCCGGCCGGTCCCGTCCGCCGTTGACACGCCCGGACGGCCCGTGCGGTACTGACAGGGCTCCGCCAAAGACATCTGCACCCCTTCCGGACAAGGAAGTTGAGTCGTACGCTCGGCCCTCGTCGGTTTTCCGGCCGGCACGCCTCTCCCTCCCCACGGGCCGCCCCCGGACGGCCCCGTCCGTCCCCGCACGGCCGCCGTTCCCGGCCCGCGGTGCCACGCCCAGCCCCGTCCCCCTCCCCCGTCCCCCCCGCCCGCACGCCGTGCCCGGCGGCGCACCCGCACGCCCGCGCCCCGGCGGCCGTACGACCGGCGCAAGGAGAACCATGACCGACACCGGTCGGCGGATCCGCCCGCTCCGGACCCTCGACACCCGGCCGGCCCGCTACCCGACGCCGGCCCAGGCCGAGTCCGCCGCGCGGCGGCTCGCCCTGCGGCACCCGGACCGCTGCCGGCTGCGCGAGGTGGGCCGCTCCCGGGCCGGCCGCCCGCTGCTGCTGCTCTCCGTGGACCGCGGCCCGCGGGCCGTCCTGGTGGTCGGCGGCCCGCACCCCAACGAACCGATCGGCACCGCCGGGACCGTCCGGCTCGCCGAGGTGCTGCTCGACCGCCCCGCCCGCCCCGGACTCTCCTGGCACCTGCTGCTCTGCCTCGACCCCGACGGCGCCGCGCTCAACGCCGGCTGGCTGGACGGCCCGCTCACCATGCGGCGCCACTACGAGCACTTCTTCCGCCCCTCCTTCGAGGAGCAGCCCGAACTGCTGCCCGCCCCCGGCTCCGGCCGCCCGCCGATGCCGGAGAGCCTGGCGCTGACCGGACTGATCGACGAACTGCGCCCGTTCCTCCAGTGCTCGCTGCACGGGGTGGACTTCGGCGGCGCGTTCGCCCAGCTCACCCGCCCCGTCCCGGGCCTGGCCGGGCGCTTCGCCCGCTCCGCGCAGCGGGCCGGCGTGCCGCTCGACGTGGACTCCTACGACGCGATCGGCTGGGCCAGCCCGGACCCGGGCACCTACCTGATGCCGTCTCCGGGCACCGGCGGCTCCCGGGCCCTGCCGGACGAGCCCGAGCTGTCCACCTGGTCGTACGCGGCCCGGTACGGCGCGGTCTCCGCGGTGCTGGAGGTCCCGATGTGGGCCGTCGACGCGGTCGGCGACGCCCACCGCCACCCGGCCGGCCCGCAGGCCCTCGCGGCCGCCGCCCGCGACCTCACCGCACGTGCCGCGGACCTCACCGCCCTGCTCCCGGCCGTCCGCGCGCACCGGCCCGGGGCGCCCGGCCACGAGGCGTACGGCCCGCTGCTGCGCACCGCCGAGTCCAGCCTGGCGGTCGCCCCGCGGGTGGCCGAGGAGTGGCTGGAGCGCTGGGGCGCCGAACCGCTCACCGCCTCCCGGGTGACCACCGCCGGACTGGTCGCCGCCCGCGTACCGCTGCGGGTCGCGTCGATCCTGCTGCGGCTGCTCGCCGACGCCCGCGGCCCCGGCGTCGAGGCCGCCCGCGACCGCGCCCGCACCGTCGTCGCCGACAGCCTCGACCGGCTGCGCCACCGCTTCGGCACCCGCTGGGTGCCCGTCCAGGAGCAACTCGCCCACCAGACCCGCGCCGTCCTCACCACCGCCGACTGCCTCCTCTGAACCCGCCCCGGCCCCGGACACGACAGCGGGGCCGGCCCGGGAAGTCCCGGACCGGCCCCGCCGCCGCACGGCGCGGCGCGCTCAGGCCGCTATCGGCCGCTGGCTCCGCACCGCCTGGAGCAGCCCGATGGCGATCCAGTTGGCGAACATCGACGAGCCGCCGTACGAGACGAACGGCAGCGGGATGCCCGCGACCGGCATGATGCCCAGGCACATCCCTATGTTCTCGAAGGCCTGGAAGGCCATCCAGGCGATGACCCCGGCCGCCACGATCGTCCCGTACAGGTCGGTCGCCTGCCGGGCGATCCGGCAGGCCCGCCAGAGGATCACGCCGACCAGCGCGATGATCGCCAGCGCCCCGACGAAGCCCAGCTCCTCGCCGGCCACGGTGAACACGAAGTCGGTCTGCTGCTCCGGCACGAACTGCCCGACGGTCTGGGTGCCGTGGAACAGCCCCTTGCCGGTCAGTCCGCCCGAGCCGATCGCGATCCGGGCCTGCGCGGTGTTGTAGCCGACGCCGTTCGGGTCCAGCTGCGGGTTGGCGAAGGCGGCGAAGCGGTCGATCTGGTACTGGCTCAGCAGCCCGAACTTCCAGATCGCCACGCATCCGGCGGTGCCCGCCACCAGCAGGCCGAGCACCCAGCGGTTCGCCGCGCCGGAGCCGAGCAGGATGCCCAGCACGATGGCGGCCATCACCATCACCGAGCCGGCGTCCGGCATCAACAGCACTATGCACATCGGCACCCCGGCCCAGAGCAGGCCCCGGAACACCGCCCGGTGCGAGGGGAACTCCCGCTCCCCCGCGTCCACCTGGTCCGACAGCACGACGGCCATCGCCAGCACGATCGCGAGCTTCGCGAACTCGGCCGGCTGGATCGAGAAGCCGCCGCCGAGCTGGATCCACGAGTGCGCGCCGTTGATGGTCGAGCCGAGCGGGCTGAGCGTCGCCAGCAGCAGGACGAGCACGCCGACGTACAGGAACGGCACGATCGTGCGAAAGCGCCGGCTCCCTATCGCTATCACCACGGAGCACAGCACCAGCCCGACCACGAAGTTGGTCAGGTGCCGGTACAGGAAGTACTGCGGGTCCCCGTGGGTCAGCGAGTCGCGCCCGCGGGTGGCCGACCAGACCAGCAGCGAGCTGCCGGCTGAGAGGGCGAGGGCGGCCACCAGCAGTATCCAGTCCAGCCGCCAGAGCGGGGAGTCCTTGGACAGCGCCTTGGAGACCCCGCGGCGCTGCGGGGCCAGCCGCAGCTGCCGGTACGAGCCGTAGGAGGTCATGCCCGTCCCCTTCCCGGTCCGCGCGTGGGTTCGAGCGCGGCGTCGGCCGCGGTGTACGACGCCGGACGGTCGGCCGGCGGTGTCCGGTCGAGGAAGGCCGTCGCCGGGGCCGGCTGCGCCGTGGCCGTGTCGAGCAGCGCCGGAGCGGCGACGGCCTGGGCCTGGAGGCCCGGGGCCTGGGCGCCCTGCGCCGCGTCGGCGCCGTACGAGACCGGCTTGATGATCGCGGTGCCGTCCGGGTTGAACTTCGGCAGCTCGGCCTGCGGCGTGGGCAGCAGCGCCTTGCCGCTGTCGATGCCGCCCTTGTCGTCCACGCCGTACAGCGCCTGGTAGATCCGGCGGATGGCGTCGCCGGAACCGCCGGAGCCGGTGCCGCCCTGGCTTATCGTCATGACGACCGCGTAGTCCTTGCTGTACGTGGTCAGCCAGGAGGTGGTCTGCTTGCCCTCGACCTCGGCGGTGCCGGTCTTGGCGTGCAGCGTGATCTTGTCCTGCGGCCAGCCGTTGAACTTCCAGGCGGCGGTACCGCTCTTGATGACGCTCTCGGTGGCCTGGTTGATGTAGCTGAGCAGCTTCTCGTCGCCGGGGAACTTGGCGTCCTCGTGCGGGGCGATCTCGCGGACGAGGTCCCCGCCCGGGCTTATCACGGCCTTGGCGATGGTCGGCCGGTAGAAGGTGCCGCCGTTGGCGAGCGCCGAGTAGATCCGGGCCATCTGGACCGGGGTGACGAGGGTGTCGCCCTGGCCGATCGCGAAGTTGACGGCGTCACCGGCGCGCATCTGGTAGCCGTCGACGCAGTTCTCCCGGGCGATCTGGTCGGAGTAGCTGTTGCCGCCCTTCTGCCCCTGGGCGCACCAGGCGTCCTTGTTGTTGTCGTAGAAGGACTGCTTCCACTGCCGGTCCGGCACCCGGCCGGTGACCTCGGACGGCAGGTCGATGCCGGTCTTGGCACCGAGGCCGAACTCGTGGGCGGTCTTGAAGAACCAGTCGCCCGGGTCCTTCTTCGGCTTGATGCCGCCGTCCTTCATCCACTGGTCGTACGCCAGGCCGTAGAAGACGGTGTCGCAGGAGACCTCCAGCGCCTTCTCCAGGGAGATCTGGCCGAAGTTCTCGCTCTCGAAGTTCTTGAACTCGCGGCCGCCGATGGTCATGCTCTTCGGGCAGTCGTAGCGGCCGTCCAGCGAGTAGCCGGCCTGCACGGCGGCGGTGGTGGAGATGACCTTGAAGGTCGAGCCGGGGGCGGACTGACCCTGTATGGCCCGGTTCAGCAGCGGGAAGTTGGAGTCCTTGCTGGTCAGCGACTGGTAGTCCTTGCCGCTGATGCCGCCCACCCAGAGGTTCGGGTCGTAGGTCGGGGCGCTCGCCATCGCGACGATCCGCCCGGTGTGCACGTCCATCACCACGGCGGCGCCGGAGTCGGCCTCGTAGTTGCGGTTGGTGATCTTGTCGAAGGTGTTCCGGGCGTCGTTCATGGCCTGCGCCAGGTTGTCCTCGACCACCTTCTGCACCCGGGCGTCGATGCTGGTGACCAGGTTGTCGCCGGTCTGCGGGGCGACGGTGCCGGCGTTGCCGATCACCCGGCCGAGGTTGTCGACCTCCAGCTTGGTGATGCCCGCGGTGCCGCGCAGGTCGCGGTCGTACACCGACTCCAGGCCGGCCCGCCCGATCTGGTCGGCCGGCAGGTAGCGGTCCAGGCCGCTCTTGCCGGCGGTCTTGCTGACCTCCTCGTCGGTGACCGGCGAGAGGTAGCCGAGCACCTGGGCCATGTTGGCGCCCTCGGCGCCGGTGTAGCGGCGTACGGCGGTGGGCTGCGCGGTGATCCCGGGGAAGTCCTCGCGGCGCTCCATTATCTGCATCGCCTGCTGGGTGGTCGCCTCCTTGGTGACCGGGATCGGCTGGTACGGCGAACCGTTCCAGCAGGGCTGCGGGGTCTTGGCGTCGCAGAGCCGGACCTTCTCCTGCACGTCCTTGGCCGGCATCCCCAGCACCTCGGCCAGCCGGGACAGCACCGCCTTGCCGCCGTCCTTCTGCTGGAGCAGCGAGGTGCGGCTGACCGAGACCACCAGCCGGGTCTCGTTGCCGGCCAGCACCCGCCCGGAGGCGTCCAGGATCTCGCCGCGGACGGCCGGCTCGACCACCTCGCGGATGTGGTTGCCGGTCGCCTTGGCGGTGTACTCCTTGGCGTTGCGGATCTGCAGGTACCACAGCCGTCCGCCGAGGGTGGCGAGCAGCGACAGCACCAGGATCTGCAGCACCACCAGACGGATCGTCACCCGTCGGGTGCGGCCGGTCTCGGGGATGTTGCTCACGTCTCGTGCGCTCCAGGATGCGGGGAGGTCGGGTGGTCGGGGCCGGAGGGCCGGGGCCGGGCGGCCGGTCCGGTTACGGGCGGCGGGCGAAGCCCGGCACGCGCCGCTTCTTGTACGACGGGCCCGTCGAGGTGTCGCGGGTGGTGCGGTAGCGGGCCAGCGTGCCCAGGCCGGAGCCGCCCTCGTCGTCGTCCGCGGCGGCCACCGGGTCGCGGCCGAAGCGGCGGCCCAGGTACATCACCAGCGGCACCACGAAGGGGGCCAGCAGCAGGTCGTAGAGCAGGGCGCTGATGACCAGTCCGCCGAGGCCGACGTGCCGGGCCGCGGTGTCGCCGACCAGGGCGCCGACCATCGCGTAGAGCAGGGTGGAGGCGACCGCCGCGGCGCCGACCACGACCAGCGAGCCGGCCACGGACCGCTGGCGGCCGTGGTCCGGGCGCAGCAGCCCGGCGGCGTAGCCCATCAGGCAGAGCACCAGCGCGTAGCGGCCGATGGCGTGGTCGGAGGGCGGCGCGAGGTCGGCCAGCAGGCCCCCCGCGAAGCCGACCAGGCAGCCGCCGGTGGGCCCGTAGACCATGGCCAGGCCGACCACGACGAGCAGCAGTATGTCCGGGGTGGCTCCCGGGAGCTGGAGCCGGCCGAACACGCTGACCTGGAGGATCAGGCCGAACAGGACGAGGCCGGCGGAGACGGGGATGCGGGCGAGGCGCATGGCTCAGTTCCCCCCAGTGGGCTTGGCGGGCGGGGCGGCGGGCGCGGAGGCCGGGACCTGGCCGGGCACGGAGGCCGGGACCTGGCCCGGCGCGGCGGCCGGGACCTGGCCCGGCGCGGCGGCCGGCTGGCCCGCGGCGGGCGCCGGCGGCAGGACGGCGTCGCGCGGGTCGGCGCGCGGCGGCACGACCACCACGCCGACCAGGTCCAGCCGGGTGAACTGGACGAAGGGCTCGACCAGGACGGTCTTGGTCAGCTGGCCGGCGTTGGCCTGGACCTCGACGACCTTGCCGACCGGGACGCCGGGGACGAACGGGCGGCCGCTCTGCGAGCCGAAGGTGACCAGCCGGTCGCCGGCCTTGACCTGGGCCTTGCCGTTGAGCAGGGAGACCTTCATCGGGCTGTCGCCGCCGCCGGAGGCGAAGCCGATCTCGCCGGTGCCCTCCAGCCGGGTGCCGGCCGAGAAGCCGGGGTCGGAGGCGAGCAGCACGGTGGCGGTGGTGGGCGCGACGGTGGTGATCCGGCCGACCAGGCCCTGACCGTTGATCACCGTCATGTCGCGGGTGAGGCCGTCGTCGCTGCCGGCGTCGATGGTGATGGTCCAGGAGAAGCCCTGGGCCGGGCCGATCGCGATGACCTGGGCGGCCTTGACGGTGTAGCCGCCGGCGCCGGCGGTGCGCAGCAGGTCGTCCAGCTGCTTGGTGCGCCCGGTGGCCATGTCTGAGGAGGCGAGCTTCTGCCGGAGTTCGGTGTTCTCGCGGGCGAGCTGGTCGGTGCGGCCGCTGTCGGTGGCCGCGTCGCGGAAGGCGCGGACGGTGTCGGCGACCGGGTCGACGACGGTGGCGGCTCCGCGCTCGACCGGTCCGAGGACGCTGGCGGCGGCGTGCCGGGCGGGCCCGAGCGGGGAGTCCTCACCGCCCTTGATGTCCACGGTGATCAGCGCGAAGGCGACGGCCACCAGCAGGATCAGCAGCAGCCGGCTCTCTCGTGTGTCCCTCACGGTGCTGGTACTGCCCCTTCGTACCTGGCCGCCGCCCGGGGCTGTGGGGCCCGGGCGGCGGCCCGTTCAGTCGAGTGTCTGATGTGACGTGTGGTGCCGGTGGTGCGGCGACCTGTCAACGACGCGGCGAAGCGTCGAGTACCTGCTGGAGCGCCTCGAACTCCTCGACGCACTTGCCGGAGCCGAGTGCGACGGAGTCGAGCGGGTTCTCCGCGATGTGGATCGGCATGCCGGTCTCGCGGCGCAGCCGCTCGTCCAGGCCGCGCAGCAGGGCGCCGCCGCCGGTGAGCACGATGCCCCGGTCCATGACGTCGCCGGCCAGCTCGGGCGGGCACTGGTCGAGGGTGGTCTTGACCGCGTCGATGATCGCGTTGACGGGCTCGTCGATGGCCTCGCGGACCTCGGCGGCGGAGATGACCACGGTCTTGGGCAGACCGCTGACCAGGTCGCGGCCGCGGATCTCGGCGTGCTCGTCCTTCTCGCCCTCCAGGCCGAAGGCGCTGCCGATGCTCATCTTGATCTGCTCGGCACTGCGCTCGCCGAGGAGCAGCGAGTACTCCTTCTTGATGTGCTGGACGATCGCGTTGTCCAGCTCGTCGCCGGCGACCCGGATGGACTGGGCGGTGACGATGCCGCCGAGGGAGATCACGGCGACCTCGGTGGTGCCGCCGCCGATGTCGACGACCATGTTGCCGGTGGCCTCGTGGACGGGCAGGCCGGCGCCGATCGCGGCGGCCATCGGCTCCTCGATGATGTGCACCTGGCGGGCGCCGGCCTGCGAGGAGGCCTCGATGACGGCGCGGCGCTCGACTCCGGTGATGCCGGAGGGCACGCAGACCACGACGCGGGGGCGGGCGAGGTAGCGGCGGCGGTGGATCTTGAGGATGAAGTACCGCAGCATCCGCTCGGTGATCTCGAAGTCGGCGATCACGCCGTCCTTGAGCGGGCGGATGGCGACGATGTTGCCCGGGGTGCGGCCGATCATCTTCTTGGCCTCGGCGCCGACGGCGAGGATGCCGCCGGTGTTGGTGTTCACCGCGACGACGGACGGCTCGTTCAGAACGATGCCCTTGCCCCTGACGTACACCAGCGTATTGGCTGTTCCGAGGTCGATCGCCAAGTCGCGGCCGATGAACGACAGGTTGCTCGCCATGGGGTGTGGGTGCCTTCCCGGGCTCGGAGTTCATGGGGGGGTGGACGAATGCGCGCGTCCACGCGTGGGCGGAGAACAGCTGAGCTGTCTTACCGGGCCCTTGAGTCGCGTCCATCGTAGCCACGCCACTCGGTACGGACGTCGGCGTGGGGCATACCGTCCATTGTCCGGGGCGTGATCGCATCTCCGAGGATTGGGACGCCGTGTCGGCGCCGCCAGTTCCCTATTTCACGATAAGAATGCCCCGGCCGGGCCAATGGTCCCGACCGGGGCGGTACGAACGTCCCCCCGGGCGTGTCGCCCGGGTCCCGCTCGCCGGATCAGGCGTGCGCGGGGAAGAAGATCTTGATCTCGCGCTCGGCGGACTCCGGGGAGTCGGAGGCGTGGATCAGGTTCTCGCGGGTGATCGTCGCGTAGTCGCCGCGGATGGTGCCGGCCCCGGCCTCCAGCGGGTTGGTGGCGCCGGCCAGCATGCGGATGCCCTTGACGACCTCCTCGCCCTCGACGATCAGCGCGATCGACGGGCCGGTGGTCATGAACTCCAGCAGCGGCTCGTAGAACGGGCGGCCCACGTGCTCCGCGTAGTGCTGCTCCAGCGTCGCCCGGTCGAAGGTGCGCAGCTCGATGGCGGCGAACCGCCAGCCGGCCTTGCGCTCGATGCGGCTGATGATCTCGCCGGCCAGGCCGCGGCGGACGGCGTCGGGCTTGAGCAGGACGAGAGTGCGCTGGGACACGGTGCGTCTCCTGGGGATTCGGTTCGGCAGACAGTCGGGTCGACAGGCGGCGCCGACAGGGCAGAGATTACCTTGCGTACACGGCGTGTCGGTCCGCTGGTCCGGGCCTCAGGCCTGTACGGCGGCGGCCTCCGCGGCGGCCCTGGCGGCCTTGAACGCGTCCACCTTGCGGCCGTAGTGCACCGAGCACCACCACAGGCCGGCGAAGACCACGCCGAGCCCGAACATGGTCGGCAGCACGAAGCCGCTGGCGATCAGCCCGATCTGCAGCGCCCAGCCGATCTGCACCGCGCCGGGGCGGTCGATCATGCCGCAGAGCAGGACGCACAGCGCCATCGCGATGCCGCTGACCGTCCAGATCTCCGCGTTGGAGACGTCGGTGAGCCGCATCGCGACCAGCGCCGCGAACAGGACCAGCAGCACTTCGCCGATCAGAGTCGAGGAGCAGAGCGTCCTCATGTCACTTCCTCCCGAGCAGCAGGCGGGCCTCGCCCACCGTGATGACCGAACCGGTGACCAGCACCCCGGCGCCGCCGAGGTCGCCCTCCTCCTCGGCGAGGCTGACGGCGGCGGCGATGGCGTCGTCGAGCCGGGGCTCGACCTGCACGCGGTCCTCGCCGAAGATCTCGACGGCGAGGGCGGCGAGCGCGTCGACGTCCATCGCGCGGTGGGTGGAGTTCTGGGTGATGACGACCTCGGCCAGGATCGGCTCGAAGGCCTCCAGCACGCCGGCCACGTCCTTGTCCCCGGAGGTGCCGATCACGCCGACGAGCCGGGTGAAGCCGAAGGACTCGGTGAGCGCGGCCACGGTGGCGCGGGCGCCGTGCGGGTTGTGCGCGGCGTCCAGGACGATCGTGGGGCTGCGGCGGACGACCTCCAGGCGGCCCGGCGAGGAGACGCCGGAGAAGCCCTGGCGGACCTTGTCCACGTCCAGCTGCCCGCCGCGCGCGCCGCCGACGCCGAAGAAGGCCTCGACCGCGGCCAGGGCGAGGGCCGCGTTGTGCGCCTGGTACTCGCCGTGCAGCGGGATGAAGACGTCCTCGTACTCCTCGCCGCCGAGTCCGCGCAGCGTCACCAGCTGGCCGCCGACGGCGAGTTCGCGGCGGATCACGCCGAACTCCATGCCCTCGCGGGCGACCGTGGCGTCCACCTCGACGGCGCGGCGCAGGATGTTCTGGGCGGCGTCCAGCTGCTGCTGGGCGACGACGGCGACGGCGCCGGACTTGATGATCCCGGACTTCTCGACCGCGATCTCGCCGGTGGTCTCACCGAGCTTGTCGGTGTGGTCCAGCCCGATCGGGGTGATCACGGCGACGGCGGAGTCGATGACGTTGGTGGCGTCCCAGGAGCCGCCCATGCCGACCTCGACCACGCCGACGTCCACCGGGGCGTCGGCGAAGGCCGCGTAGGCCATGCCGGTCAGCACCTCGAAGAAGGACATCGGCACCGGCTGCGCCGCGTCGACCATCTGCACGTAGGGCTCGATGTCGCGGTAGACCTCGACGAAGCGCTCGGGGGTGATCGGGGCGCCGTCCAGGGTGATCCGCTCGGTGACGGACTCCACGTGCGGGCTGGTGTAGCGGCCGGTGCGCAGCTCGAAGGTGTTGAGCAGCTGCTCGATCATCCGGGCGGTGGAGGTCTTGCCGTTGGTGCCGGTGATGTGGATGGAGGGGAAGGACCGCTGGGGCTGGCCCAGGATGTCCATCAGCGCCTCGATCCGGTCGAGCGAGGGCTCCAGTTTGTTCTCCGGCCAGCGCTTGGAGAGCTCCACCTCGACGTCGCGCAGGGCGTCGCCGGTGCCGCCGTCGGCGGGGCGGATGGTGTACGGGTTCGGGTCGGCCTTGTCGCTCACGTCCACAGTCTACGGAGCGCTGGCGGGTCCTCCTCACGGGGTGAGAACGACCACTTTGCCCGTTCTTTCCCATGATCAGCTAGTTTCCTCCCCTTACTATTGATTTAGCGATTTGAACCGCAATGAAGCATCGATTCGCAACCGATAGGAGCCTTCAGCCTTTGATCACTGGGAGCGCTGCGCCATGCCCGACGCCCTGCACGAATGGATCGTGCTTCGCCAGGACGCCGTCGTCTGGGTCGCCGGACTGATCTCCCTGGCGCTCGTCGGCTACATGGCCCTCGTCTTCGGACGCTTCCTCGTGTACTGGGCGGGCTCCCGCCACGCCTTCCGGCACGGCCGCCCCGCCGAGCCCGGCGACCCCGCCGCCTTCCGGTGGCACCTGGTGATCCCCTGCCGCGACGAGGAGGCCGTGGTCACCCAGACCCTGGACGGCCTGCGGACCAGCGCGCCCGAGGCCCACCTGTGGGTGATCGACGACGACAGCGAGGACGCCACCCGCGAGCTGGTCCTCGCCGCCGCGGCCCGCGACCCGCGGATCCACCTGGTCCAGCGCCGCCGCCCGCACGCCCGGATCGGCAAGGGCGCCGCCCTCAACGCCGCCTACCGGGAGATCTCCGCCCGGCTGCCCGAGGGCACCGACCGCTCCCGGGTGGTGATCGGCGTGGTCGACGCCGACGGGCAGCTCGACCCCGGCACCCTCGCCCGGGTCTGCAACCCCAAGGCCCTCGGCCGGCCCGACACCGGCGCCGTCCAGATCGGCGTCCGGATGCGCAACGCCGACGACGAGCTCCCGCTGCCCGGCCGCGGCCGGATCGCCAACGCCCTGGCCCGCGCGCTGGTGCGGATGCAGGACGTCGAGTTCCAGGCCACCAACACCGGCATGCAGCTGCTGCGCCGCCGCACCGGCAGCGTCGGCCTCGGCGGCAACGGCCAGTTCGTCCGGCTCACCGCCCTCGACTCGCTCACCGCCGAGGAGGGCCGGGCCGGCCGCCCCTGGCCGGAGCGCGCCCTGCTGGAGGACTACGAGTCCGGCCTCGACCTGCGCCTGGCCGGCTGGCGGCTCACCCACGTCACCGAGGCCCGGGTCTCCCAGGAGGGCCTGATCTCGCCGCGCCGCTTCCTCACCCAGCGCACCCGCTGGGCCCAGGGCAACATGCAGTGCCTGCGCTACACCGGCCGGGTGCTGCGCTCGCCGCACTACACCGCGACCGGCAAGGCCGAGGTGCTGTACACCTTCCTCCAGCCGGTGGTCTGCGTGCTGCTGGTGCTGCTCTTCCCCGTCTCGCTCGGGATCACCGGCGCCGGGCTGGTGCTCTTCCCGGAGGAGACCGCCGAGTTCCAGCTCCGGTTCGGCCCGTGGATGCTGCTCGCCTTCGTGCTCGCCACGCTGCCGATGGTGTTCTGGGGCTTCGCCTACCGCCGGGCCGTCCACCCCGACCGCGGCCGGCTCACCGGGCTGCTCTGGGGCGTCCTGGTCTGGCTCTACGCCTACCACCTGTTCGTGGTCGCCACCCGGGCCGCGGTCCGGATGCTGCTCGGCCGCAACGGCTGGGCCAAGACCCGCCGCAACGCCGAGAAGACCGCCCTCGGCGCCCCCACCGCGCTCGAATCCTGAGCCCGCCCCTCTCCCTTCGCGCCGCCCCTCCCCCACGCCACCGGAGCCCCGCATGAGCATGTGCCTGCCCCCGTCCAGCGTCGCCGTCGTCCTCGGCACCCGCCCCGAGCTGGTCAAGCTCGCCCCGCTGATCCACGAACTCGGCGACGCCACCCGGCTGGTGCACACCGGCCAGCACTGGGACGAGGCGATGTCCGGCCGCTTCCTGCGCGACCTGGACCTGCCCCGGCCGGAGCTGCTCACCGGGGTCGGCGGCCGCCCCCGGGCCGGTCAGATCGCCCAGTCCCTCGGCCAGTTGGACGCCGCCTTCGCCGAGGACCGCCCCGCCGCCGTGGTCGTCCAGGGCGACACCAACGCCACCCTGGCCGGGGCGCTGGCCGCCAACGCCCGGGAGATCCCGCTGGTCCACGTCGAGGCCGGGCTGCGCAGCTTCGACCGGGCGATGCCCGAGGAGCACAACCGGGTGATGGTCGACCACGTCTCCGACCTGCTCTGCGCCGCCACCGGGGAGAACGTCGCCAACCTGCGCGCCGAGTCGCTGGCCGAGGACCGGATCGAGCTCACCGGCAACACCGTCGTCGAGGTGGTCCGCCGTCAGCTGCCGGACGGGGCCACCCGCGCCGCGCTGCTCGCCGCGCACGGCCTGCGCCCGGACGCGTACGTGCTGGCCACCGTGCACCGCCCGGAGAACACCGACACCGCCGAGGCGCTCGGCGCGGTGCTCGCCGAGCTGGACCGGATCGCCCGGGCCGGCACCCCCGTGCTGTTCCCGATGCACCCGCGCACCCGGGCCGCCGTCGAACGCTTCGGCCTGGACGGCCTGCTGGAGCGCCTCGCCGTCACCGGCCCGGTCGGCTACGGCGACTTCCTGGGCCTGGCGTGCCACGCGGCGCTGCTGGTCTCCGACTCCGGCGGCGTGCAGGAGGAGTGCACCGTGCTCGGCCGCCCGCTGCTGGTGGTGCGCCGCTCCACCGAACGTCCGGAGGCGGTGGCGGCCGGCTTCGCCGCGCTGGTGCGGCCCGGCGAGGAACTGGGCACCCTGGCCCGCGCCTGGCTCTCCGACACCCCCGAGCGGCTCGCCCGGCTGGCGGCCACCCCGAGCCCGTACGGCGACGGCCTGGCCTCGGCCCGGATCGCCGCGCTGACCGCGGCACTCGCCGACCCGGCCGGCCGGCAGGCCTTGCCTTCAGCCGCCTAGGTCCTCTTGACAGCAGAATTGGTCTACTCCACCTTGTGAGGCAAGTCTCCGTTCCCGACCGGGACTTGAGTTGTCGGTAGCTCCCGCACGCGCACCATCGACACCCCGGACGGCGCTCCTCCCCCACGAGGCGCCCGCCGGGCCTCCCCCACTGGAGACGGAGTCATGCCACCTGCCCGACACCGGCGCCCGCGCGCCGTCCACTCCCTGCTCGCCGGAGCGAGCGCCCTGGTCATCGGCCTGGGCGGACTCGTCCTGGCCGGCGGCACCGGCGCCCACGCCGCCGACACCGACCTGATCGTCAACGGCGGCTTCGAGACCGGGAACCTGTCCGGCTGGACCTGTTCGAGCGGTACGGTCCAGCGCACCACCGTCCACTCCGGCACGTACGCCCTGCAGTCCACCCCGGCCGGGAGTGACACCGGCGAGTGCACCCAGACCGTCCAGGTGAAGCCCTCCTCCGCGTACACCCTGAGCTCCTGGGTGCAGGGCTCGTACGTCTACCTGGGCGCCCGCGGCACCGGCGGCACCGATCCGAGCACCTGGACCCCCGGCGCCGGCGGCTGGACCCAGCTGACCACGAGCTTCACCACCGGCCCGAACACCACCAGCGTCACCGTCTACCTGCACGGCTGGTACGGGCAGCCGGCCTTCGCCGCCGACGACGTCTCGCTGCTCGGCCCCGGCGGACCGCAGCCGTCGCCGAGCCCGACGGCCACCGCCACCTCCACCGCCTCGCCGAGTCCGACGGCCACCCCCACGGACAGCGGCACGCCCACCCCCACCTCCACCGGCAAGCCGCCGGACCTGCCCAAGCACATCCTCACCGGCTACTGGCAGAACTTCGACAACGGCGCCACCGTCCAGCGGATCAGCGACGTCCCGGCCGCCTACGACATCATCGCGGTCTCCTTCGCGGACGCCACCGCCACCCGCGGCGGCCTGAGCTTCACCCTCGACCCGGCGCTCTCCTCCCGCCTCGGCGGCTACACCGACGCCCAGTTCAAGGCCGACATCGCGGCCAAGCGGGCGGCCGGGAAGCGGGTGGTGCTCTCCATCGGCGGCCAGAACGGCACGGTCTGGGTGGGCGATTCCGCCTCCGCCGCGACCTTCACCAGCACCGCCTGGGCGCTGATGCAGAGCTACGGCTTCGACGGGATCGACATCGACCTGGAGAACGGCATCAGTTCCACCTACATGGGCCAGGCGCTGCACGCCCTGGCCGCGAAGGCGGGGAGCGGATTCATCCTCACCATGGCGCCGCAGACGATCGACATGCAGTCGACCGGCATGGAGTACTTCAAGCTGGCGCTGAACGTGAAGGACATCCTCACCATCGTCAACATGCAGTACTACAACTCCGGCGCGATGAACGGCTGCGACGGGAACGTCTACTCCCAGGGCACCGAGAACTTCCTCACCGCACTGGCCTGCATCCAGCTCAAGGGCGGGCTGCGGCCCGACCAGGTGGGCCTCGGGGTGCCGGCCTCCACCAGCGCCGCGGGCGGCGGGTACCTCGCCGCCGGCACCGTCAACAACGCGCTGGACTGCCTGGCCTCCGGCACCAACTGCGGCAGCTACAAGCCGGACACCGCCTGGCCGGGCATCGGCGGCGCGATGACCTGGTCGACCAACTGGGACGCCAAGGCGGGCAACCCGGTGGCCGGCACCATCGGCTCGCACCTGCACGCCATGCCGTAACCGGCCCGGCCGGTCTGCCGGAGGCCCGGGTTCAGACCCCGGCCCGGGCCTCCGGGACGTGCGCGGCGCCGCCGTGCCGACGGCGCAACTCGGCCGTGATCTCGGCCAGTTCACCGTCGGGCAGCAGCGGCAGCATCATCGCGACGCCCTGCAGCAGACCGCCGAGCAGGAAGGTGGTGTCGGGTGTCGCGGCCACCAGGCCGCGGACCTCGGCCACCTCGCCGGCCGCCACCGCCTCGATCAGCTGGGCCGCGCTCGCGGTCTCCTCGTCCACCGCGACCCCGCCGGTGTCCTCCGGGGCGCGCCGGGCCATCGCCCGCAGCACCCGGTCGCCGACCTCGGGGGCGTACGCCTTGCGGACGGCCTCGGCGGCGATCCAGGCGAGCAGGGTGGTCACCTCGCGCTCGGCGTGCTCGGCGAACAGCAGGTCCAGCTCGTGGTCGAACGCGATCTGGTTGCCGTGCCGGAACGCGAGCAGCAGGGTCGCCGCCCTGGCCTTGGCCTCCTCGACCGCCTCCAGAGGCAGTTCGTCGGCCAACTCCTCGGTCACCACCACGCCATGCCCTCCCGTCCGTCGCTCAGCAGGAACGCTCAGCGGAAACGCCCATTCGGAAACTCCGTGCACACGGTACACAGCGGACCTGCAAACTTCCGCGAACCCGCGCGGGCAAGACCGGAATCAATTCGCTCGGAATAGGACCTCACCCGGTCGCAGGATGATAATTCGCCGGAAGGGAGCAATGTTCCTGGGCTATTTGGTGTAAGGAAAGCGGCCGGGGAAGCCGAACCGGAACCGGAACCCGGAAAACGCCGAGGGGCCGCACCCCGCGCGTCGCGGAGTACGGCCCCTTCGGCGGGGACGGGCGGTCAGCCCTGCGGCAGCGCCGCGAGCTGGGCGGTGATCCGGGCGATGTCGGCCTCGGCGGCCTCCTGGCGGCCCCGGATCTTGGCGACCACCTCGTCCGGCGCCTTGGCGAGGAACGCCTCGTTGCCGAGCTTGGCGGTGGTCTGGGCCTTCTCCTTCTCGGCGGCCGCGAGGTCCTTGGCCAGGCGCTTGCGCTCGGCCGCGACGTCGATGGTGCCGGAGAGGTCCAGCGACACGGTGGCACCGGCCACCGGCAGCGAGGCGGTGGCCGCGAAGCCCTCCTCGGGCGCGGTCAGCCGCAGCAGCGAGCGGATCGCGTCCTCGTGGACGGCCAGCACGGTGCCGGCCAGCTCCAGCCGGGCCGGGACGCGCTGCGCGGGCTGCAGGCCCTGGTCCGAACGGAACCGGCGGACCTCGGTGACCACCTGCTGCAGCGTGGCGATCTCCGACTCGGCGGCCGCGTCACGGTAGCCGCTGTCCTTCGGCCACTCGGTCACGACCAGCGACTCGGCGCCGGTGAGCGCCGTCCACAGCGCCTCGGTGACGAACGGGACGACCGGGTGCAGCAGCCGCAGGGTGACGTCCAGGACCTCGCCCAGCACCCGGCGCGAGGCGTCCGCCTGCGGACCGCCCTTGGCCAGGGTGGTCTTGGAGAGCTCGACGTACCAGTCGAAGACCTCGTCCCAGGCGAAGTGGTACAGCGCGTCCGTGGCCTTGGCGAACTGGTAGTCCTCGTACAGCCCGTCCACCTCGGCGACGGTGGCGTTCAGCCGCGACAGGATCCAGCGGTCGACCGCGGTCAGCTCCTCCGGCGCGGGCAGCGGGCCCTCGACGGTGGCGCCGTTCATCAGCGCGAAGCGGGTCGCGTTCCAGATCTTGTTGCAGAAGTTGCGCGAGCCCTTGACCCAGTCCTCGCCGATCGGCACGTCGGCGCCCGGGTTGGCGCCGCGGGCCAGGGTGAAGCGGACGGCGTCGGCGCCGTAGGCGTCCATCCAGTCCAGCGGGTCGACCGCGGTGCCGGAGGACTTCGACATCTTCTTGCCGAACTCGTCGCGCACCAGACCGGTCAGGGCGACGGTCTTGAACGGCGCCTCGCCGTCCATCGCGTACAGGCCGAACATCATCATCCGGGCGACCCAGAAGAAGATGATGTCGTGGCCCGTCACCAGGACGTCGGTCGGGTAGAACTTCTCCAGGTCGGCGGTCTTCTCCGGCCAGCCGAGCGTGGAGAACGGCCACAGGCCGGAGGAGAACCAGGTGTCCAGGACGTCCGGGTCCTGGTGCCAGCCCTCGCCGGTCGGCGGCTGCTCGTCCGGTCCGACGCAGACGACCTCGCCGTCGGGGCCGTACCAGACCGGGATCCGGTGGCCCCACCACAGCTGGCGCGAGATGCACCAGTCGTACATGTTGTCGACCCAGTCGAAGTAGCGGCGCTCCAGCTCCTTCGGGTGGATCTCCACCTTGCCGTCGCGGACGGCGTCGCCGGCGGCCTTGGCCAGCGGCTCGACCTTGACCCACCACTGCAGCGACAGCCGCGGCTCGACCACGGTGTGGCAGCGCGAGCAGTGGCCGACCGCGTGCATGTACGGACGCTTCTCGGCGACGATCCGGCCCTGCTCGCGCAGCGCGCCGACGACGGCCGAGCGGGCCTCCAGCCGGTCCATGCCGAGGAAGGGGCCGTGCACGGTGATCGCACCGCACTCGTCCATGACGGACAGGTTGGGCAGGTCGTGGCGCTGGCCGATGGCGAAGTCGTTCGGGTCGTGCGCGGGCGTCACCTTGACGGCGCCGGTGCCGAACTCCGGGTCGACGTGCTCGTCGGCGACGACCGGGATCTCACGGTCGGTCAGCGGCAGCTTGATGGTCCGGCCGACGAGGTGCTTGTAGCGCTCGTCCTCCGGGTGGACGGCCACCGCGGTGTCGCCCAGCATCGTCTCGGCCCGGGTGGTGGCCACGACGATCGAGTCCTCGCCCTCGCCGTAGCGGATCGAGACCAGCTCGCCCGGGGTGTCCTCGTGCTCCACCTCGATGTCGGACAGCGCGGTGAGGCAGCGCGGGCACCAGTTGATGATGCGCTCGGCGCGGTAGATCAGGCCGTCGTCGAAGAGCCGCTTGAAGATGGTCTGGACGGCCTGGGACAGGCCCTCGTCCATGGTGAACCGCTCGCGCGACCAGTCCACGCCGTCGCCGAGCCGGCGCATCTGGCCGAGGATGCGGCCGCCGTAGCTCTTCTTCCACTCCCAGACCTTCTCGACGAAGGCCTCGCGGCCCAGGTCGTGCCGGGACAGGCCCTCCTCGGCGAGCTGCTGCTCGACCTTGTTCTGGGTGGCGATGCCGGCGTGGTCCATGCCGGGCAGCCAGAGCGTCTCGAAGCCCTGCATGCGCTTGCGGCGGGTCAGCGCGTCCATCAGCGTGTGCTGGAAGGCGTGGCCCAGGTGCAGGACGCCGGTGACGTTCGGCGGGGGGATGACGATGGTGTACGCGGGCTTGTCGCTCTTCGCGTCCGCGGTGAAGTAGCCACGGTCTACCCAGCGCTCGTACAGCTCGCCCTCTACGTCCGCGGGGGTGTAGGTCGTCGGGAGGGTCGCTGCTTCGTCCCCGGCAAAGGTGCTCACGGGGCGCTGGTTCGTCGTGTCGGTCACGACGCACAGTTTACGTAACCGGGGGGTGGGTCACGAACCGCTTTCCGGTCCGCGGGCCGGGCGCGGACCGGACGGGTCCCGGCCCGGCGCCGTGCGGTAGCGTGCCCGGGCACTCGTCCGGTGGACCGGACGGGCACGGACGACCGGACAGACGACAGGCCGCGGGTGCGGCGGGGGAGCACGGACGCAGATGTACGGCCAGGGACAGCAGTACCCGCAGGGACAGCCGCAGCCGTACGGGGGTCAGCCGCCGTACGGCCCGCCGCCGCAGCAGCCGTACGGCGCGCCCCCGCCCCCGCCCGCGTACGGCCAGCCCCCGTACGGCCAGCCGCAGCCGCAGCCCCCGTACGGCCAACCGCAGTACGGCCAGCCCCCGCAGCAGCCGTACGGCGTGCCTCCGCAGGCCCCGTACGGCCAGCCGGGCTACCCGCAGCAGCCGCAGCAGCGCAAGGGCAAGGGCGGCCTGGTGATCGGGCTGGTGGTCGGCGCCCTGGTGCTGGGCGGCGGCGGCTTCGCCGCCTGGAAGTTCCTCGGCGGGAACGACCAGGGCGGCCGGTACCGGATGTCCGCCCCGGACACCATCCCGGACGGCTACTCCCAGAAGTCGGCCGAGGACAAGGCCGTCGACCCGAACAAGCCGGAGGCGGCGGACTTCGGCAAGGACCTCCACGTGATCGCGGCCAGCTACAGCCGGGGCACCGACCTCGACACCTTCTCGGTGCTCGGCGTCTACGGGAAGCTCAACGACCCCGGGAAGATCATCGCGGACGCCAAGAAGAGCACCGGCGACGACGACGTCACCTGGACCACCCCGCTGACCGACTTCCCGGCCCGCGACTCCAGGAACTCCTCCGCGAAGCTCTCCTGCGGCGTGGCCGGGATCGCGGGCAAGCCCGGTCCGACGGTCTGCGTGTGGGCGGACCGGTCCACCACCGGCCGGGTCACCTTCAGCAAGATGAACGTGAACAGCCACGGCCAGCTCACCGGCGGCCAGGAGACCACCCTGACCCAGGCGGCCGACCAGACCAGGGCGATCCGCGACGCCATGGTCGTCGCCAAGTAGCGCGCACGCCACGAGGAGGGGCCCCGCACCGGATCCGG